>JBBSAS010000118.1:0-5792 GCA_038252055.1 Candidatus Limnocylindrales bacterium | reverse complement strand
CGAGGTTCTTCATGATCAGGATGATCGCCGGGCCCAGGATGACGATGAAGAGCGACGGGAAGATGCAGCCGACGAGCGGGAAGAGCATCTTGATCGGCGCCTTCGCGGCCATCTCCTCGGCGCGCTGACGACGCTCGATCCGGAGCTGCTCCGACTGGACCTGCAGCACCTTGCTGATCGCCACGCCCAGCTGCTCCGCCTGGATCACCGCCCCGAGGAAGTTCGTGAGCGCCGGGACGTCCGTGCGGGGGACGATGTCGCGGAGCGCGTCGCGCCGCGCCTTGCCGACCCGCACCTCGGCGAGGGCCCGTCGGAACTCGTCCACGAGCGGCCCCTGCATCTTCTCGATCACCTTGGCGAGCGCCGCGTCGAAGCCGAGGCCCGCCCGGACGGAGATCGTCAGCAGGTCGAGCGCGTCCGGGATCTGGAGGACGATCGACTTCTGCCGTGCCTTGATCCGGCGGCTCAGCCAGAACTCCGGGGCGATGTAGCCGACGGCGATGCCGGCCGCCCCGAGGGCGACCGCCATCAGGAACCCGGTACCGAGAACGAAGTTGAAGAGGAGGAAGAAGCCGATCGCGAAGAGGATCGAGCAGATCGCCTTGATGCCCAGCCAGTCGGTGCCCCGCAGGTCGCCGGGGTGGCCGGCCATCGCGAGGTTCTTCTCCGTGCGGGAGGTGAACGAGGCGGAGGTGAAGCGGGCCGACTGGGACGAGAGGCGACCCATGAGAGGCCGCAGCGTCCGCTCCATGAACGGCGACTGGAGCTCGAGCTCCTCGAGGTTCTTGGCCTGCATCGACCCCAGCTGGGTCAGGCGGGCCTGGACCGGATCGACCGAGGAGGAGCCCGCCAGGCCGATGGCCAGGAAGAGGATCGCGAGGGCCGCGGCGCCCGCGATGACGAGGGGGAGCATGTTGTCCATCGCTAGACCTCGATGTCCACGATCTTGCGGATGAACATGAAGCCGACGAACATCATGAATCCGCCGATCGCGATGAGGATCACGCCCGTCGGGATGCCGGCGACCGCCACCTCCGGGTCGAACATCGGGTCCATGAAGCTCGGCGCGATGACGAAGAGGAGGCCCGCCAGTCCGATCGGCAGGAAGGCCACCACGTAGCCCGACATCCGCTGCTGGGCGGTGAGGGTGCGGATCTCGCCCTTGATGCGGACCCGCTCGCGGATCGTGTAGGCGATCGAGTCGAGGATCTCGGCGAGGTTGCCGCCCACCTGGTACTGGATCGAGATGGCCGTGACCATCAGCTCCAGGTCGTCCGAGCGGACCCGCCGGACGAGGTTCTCGAGCGCCT
Organism: Candidatus Limnocylindrales bacterium; assembly: GCA_038252055.1. Lineage (GTDB taxonomy): Bacteria > Chloroflexota > Limnocylindria > Limnocylindrales > CSP1-4 > CTSoil-043. The sequence continues at coordinate 4,482 of JBBSAS010000118.1, read as the reverse complement.
GCTCGAAGGGCAGGCCCAGGTTCACCTCGCGGATGACCCGCTGGAACTCCGTCGAGATCGGCGGCCGCGATTCACGGACCACGAGCTCGATCGCCTGGAGGAACGAGGAGCCCGCCCGCAGCGCGTTCGCGATCAGGGTGATCGTGTCCGGGAGCTGCTTGTTGAAGGCGTTCAGGCGCCGGCCCTGGCGACGGCGGACGTACCAGCGCGGCAGGAACCAGCCGATCAGCACGCCCAGGAGGAGGAGGATCGGGCTCTGGAGGGCGGGGAAGACGAAGCCCACCAGGAACATGATCACGGGCACGAGGACCATCGCGCCGAACCAGATCAGGAGGTACTCGCTGACCTTCAGCTTCAGGTCGGCCCGGGCGAGGTTCCGGGCGATCGACGCCCCGAAGTCCCGCTGCTCCACGGCCTTGTTGAGCTGGGCGACGGCCGCGCTCTGCGAGATCAGGTCGCCCAGCGATGCGGACTCCGCGCTGCCCTTCTTCGCCTCGGTGGCTCCCGACGCATAGCGTTCCAGGCGCGCGTTCACGCCGGTGCCCGGGCCCGCCGAGGCGATCCCGATCGCGATCAGGAGGATGGCGAGCGCCGCGACGGCGGCGACGACGATGGTCAGCGGCACGGCGTTCCCTCCCGTCCGCTAGTAGGTGAAGCCGAAGAGCCCGGGCGGCAGATGGATGCCCTGCACCTCGAACTTCTCGACGAACTTGGGGCGGATTCCGGTCGGCTTCAGGCGGCCCTGGATCTTGCCCTCCACGACGCCCGTCTGCTCGAAGACGAAGACGTCCTGCATGATGATGACGTCGCCCTCCATCCCCTGGACCTCGGTGATGTTGACGATCCGCCGGGTTCCGTCCTTGAGGCGGGACTGGTGGACGATGAGGTCCACGGCCGAGGCGACCTGCTCGCGGATCGCCCGGAGGGGCAGCTCCACGCCGGCCATCAGGACCATCGTCTCGAGCCGCGAGAGCATGTCGCGGGGGCTGTTGGCGTGGCCGGTGGACATCGAGCCGTCGTGGCCGGTGTTCATCGCCTGGAGCATGTCGAGCGCCTCGCCCGAACGGCATTCCCCGACGATGATCCGGTCGGGCCGCATCCGGAGGGCGTTGCGGACGAGCTCCCGGATCGGGATCGCCCCGCGCCCCTCGATGTTCGCGGGCCGCGACTCGAGGGTGACCACATGCTCCTGGCGGAGCTGGAGCTCGGCCGCGTCCTCGATCGTGATGATCCGCTCGTCGTTGGGAATGAAGGAGGAGAGGACGTTCAGGGTGGTCGTCTTGCCGGAGCCGGTGCCGCCGGAGACGAAGAGGTTCAGGCGCGCCTCGACACAGGCCTTGAGGAAGTCGAACATCTCGGGCGTGGCGGTGCCGAAGCGGATCAGGTCGTCCACCGTGAAGGGGGAGGCGGCGAACTTCCGGATCGTGACCACGGGACCGACGAGCGAGAGGGGCGGGATGATCGCGTTGACGCGCGAGCCGTCAGTCAGGCGCGCGTCCACCATCGGCGACGACTCGTCCACGCGGCGGCCGATCGGGGCGATGATCCGGTCGATGATCCGCATGACGTGGTCGTCGTTCTGGAAGACGACATTCGTCAGCTCGAGTTTGCCATTCCGCTCGATGTAGACCTGGCGTGGGCCGTTCACCATGATCTCGGTGATCGACTCGTCGCGGAGCAGGGGCTCCAGCGGGCCGAGGCCGATGATCTCGTCGGTGATCTGCTCGAGCATCCGCACCCGCTCGGCGCGGGTGAGGGCCAGGCCCTCCTCGTCGATGACCTTGCCGAAGATCTCCTCGATCTGGCGGCGGACCTCGACCTGGTTCGAGAGGTCGAGCTTCGGGTCCAGGTCGGAGATGACCCGGCTCTGGATCCGGAACTTCACGTCCCGGAACGACTCGCGCACGGGTGCGGTGGGCAGGAGGCGCTGCACCGGCACCAGGCCCCCCGGACCGCCGGCCGGGACCGGCGCACCGCCGCCGGCCGGCCCCGGGACACCAGCCGGTCCGGGCACCGACCCGGCCGCGCCGGGTCGAGCGCTCTCGATTCGCTTCAGCAGGGACATATTCCGTCCACCCCTTCCCGACCTGCTACCGCCATGCGAACAGCGACTTCCGGGCCGCCGGCTTCCGTGCCTCCGCGGCAGCGGCCTCCGGCGCCCCGAGGAGCGCCCTGGCCAGGCGGAGGATGTCCTGCGACACCTGCGCCTCGCGATTGCTGATGAAGAACGGGACGCCCCGGTTGAGGGCGTACACCACGCTGCGGCCGTCGCTGACGACGGTGTGCCGCACCTTGCGGCCGATCGAGTGCTCCACGTCCGCGGCGCGGATGCCGAGCGCCGAATCGGCGCGATTGAGGACCAGCTCGATCTTGTCCTGGGGGTAGCCGAGCTGGTCGGCGACCTCGAGGAAGAGCCGCATGTTCTTGATGCTCGTGATCTCGAGGGTGAGGACCGTGAGGATCACGTCCGCCGTGTCGAGGATCGCGAGCGTCGTGTCGCTGAACGCCGCCGCGCAGTCCACCACCACGAGGTCGGCCCGGGCCCGGAGGGCCTCGAGGACCATGCGGGTGGCAGCGGGCGTCACGAGCTCGGCCATCTCCGGCGTGGGCGGCGCGAGGAGCACCTTCGTGCCCGTCGAATGGACGACGAGGAACGGGTCCACGACCTCGGGTTCACCGCCGGCCTCGAGCTCGGGGACCACGTCGGCGATCGACTTCGCCTTCGGGTTGAGGTTCAGGAGGACACCCACGTCGCCGAACTGGAACGAGCCGTCCACGAGGACGACGTTCGTGTCCGGCTCCGTGGCGGCGGCGACGGCAAGGTTCACCGCGATCGTCGTCCGTCCCACGCCGCCCTTCGGGCTGAAGACCGCGACGACGCGGCCGGGCTCGCGCCCTGACGCGGATGCCGCGTGGGCCGCCGCCGCCGCCGAGGCGGTCATCCGGCCCACCTTCTCCCGCTCGCGGGCGTGGACCTGGCGGATCGAGGCGGTCAGCTCGTCGGAGCTGAACGGCTTCACGAGGAACTCGCGGGCACCGGCGAGCATCGAGCGTCGGAGGTAGTCCGCCTCGCCCTGGACCGACATCATCACCACCGCGACGCTCGAGACGCGGGCCGTCAGGAGCTCCGTGGTGGCGATCCCGTCCATCTCGGGCATGTTGATGTCCATCAGGACGACGTCCGGGAGGATCGTGGCCGCCACCTCCAGCGCCTCGGCGCCGGACGCCGCGGACCCGACCACCTCGATGTCCTTCTCGAAGCCGAGAAGCTTCGCGAGATGGTCTCGCGTTTCCGGGATGTCGTCCACGATCAGGACGCGGATGGTGTCGCTCATCGAGCCGATTGGCCTCGCCTGGCGCTGTGGTTGGTTGGTCCGCCGAGTTGCCGTGGCCGGGACCGGCCCCTGCGGGCGCGGCCCCGGAACGTCCGGGTCAGGGCTTCTTGCCCGGGACGACGGTCTCGACGATCTGCGGCGGGATGACCCCCCAGGTGTCCACGAGCTGGCGGAGGGTGACGCCGGTCGTGACGTCGTCCGGGGCGTCGTTGTCCTCGGGCGAGCGGAGCACGAGCGTGATCGAGCCGTCGATCTGGGCGAACCGGATCACCTCGGCCTGCTGGGCCGAGACGGAGACAAGCACGATCTGCGTCTGCCCGTTGAGGGCCGGCGGCGCCGTGGTGCCGTCGGTTCCCTCGGTGGCGCCGGTGCCCGTGTCGGTCGGCGGCGGGAGGAGCGTGCCGACCACCTCGAGGTTCTGGATGATCGCCTTCACGGAGGTCGCGTTGACGCCCGGGACCACGAGGATCTGGTCGGTCTGCGGGTCCGTGGTCACGACCGGGAACTTGTCGGCCCCGGTGATCCCCACGACGATGTCCACGCGGTCCCCGGGCTTCACGAGGGTCCCCACGCCGGAGACCTGGTCCACCTGGACCGCCATCGCGCGGCGCCCGGTGTCCAGGAGCCGGCCGATGTCCGGGTTCACCGTGGTGCTCGCGAAGGCCGCGTCGGTGACCTGCTGGCCCGCCTTGAGCTCGTTCGTGACGGTGCGGCCGATGACCTCGCTCGGGGTGGTGGGCGTGCCCAGCACCTTCTCGGCGACCTTGACGTCCTCCGTCTTGACCAGGTCAGCGGTCAGCGCGGTACCCAGCGGGATGTCCACCGCGGCCACCACGTTCGTGGTGGTTTCGGGCGCCGCCTGCTTGGTGTCCTGCTGGAGGACAAGGATGACGGCGACGAACGCCACCGCCGCCAGGAGGAAGCCGATCAACAGGATCAGGCGATTGCTGCGCTTCAAGGTTTGTCTCCCCGTTGCCGTGTGACAGGCGGCACCACTCTAGCACCGGGCGATGGCCGCGCGACTGTACGAATGGGCTAGGACCCCTGGGAGGATCTGGCAGGAATCCACGCGTGAGCCGGTGGTCCTGCGGTGCGCCTCGTGGCCGCGCCGCAGCCGGCGGAGAGACGAAGACCGGCCACCCGGTGG
>JBBSAS010000117.1:0-5795 GCA_038252055.1 Candidatus Limnocylindrales bacterium | reverse complement strand
GCTCCACGTTGCCAGGGACCCCCGCGATCCACTTCATGCCCAGGAGGTCGCCGCTGCCGTCGGCCGCGGCGCCGCGCAGGAACGACGGCATCGCGTGGGCGAAGGACCCGGCGGGCCGCGGATGGACGCCGATCTTCGGGGGCAGCTCCGCGCCCTCCGCGAGCCCGACGAGGGTCCGCTCGGCGAGCCGCAGCCGCGCGGGCAGGTCGGGCATGCAGGCACGCACGTCCGAGGCGGAGAGATGACGGAGAGGCGAGAGATCCACGACGCTGCGGCGAGCGTAGCACGGGCCTCGCACACGGCGGCCCCGTCGGGCGGCTACGATCCGGGGTATGTCGACATCGCCCCCCGATCCCGGCCCGGCCGCCCTCCGCGACACGCTCACGGCGCTCCAGATGGAGCGCGACGCGATCCTTCTCTATGACGGCCTCGCGGCGCTTGAGCGCGATCCGCGGCGGGCGGAGGCGTTCCGGACGATCGCCGCGGACGAGCGGCGGCACGCCGCGATCTGGGAGGGTCGGCTGTGCGAGGCCGGCGTGGAGCTCCCGCCGGCGCGCGGTCCGCGGTCCCGGATGCGGTTCATTCTCCTGGTCGCCCGGCTCCTCGGGACGCGGGCCGTGGCCGACATGGTGCGGGCGCTCGAGGGCGACGACGAGCGCCGCTACGCACGCGGGGCGCCCACGCCGAATCCGGCGATGAAGGCCGATCTCGCGGCGATGGCCGCCGACGAGCGACGCCACGCCGAGACGTGGGAGCGGCTTGCCGAGGCACCACGTGGCGACGAGGCGGCCGCGACCCTCGTGGACGCCGAACGGGCCGGCCGGGCGGCCGCCAGCGTCGCCGAGATCACCTCGGCCGAGAGCTGGCACCGCGGAGGCGCGGGCACGCTGCGGGCGGTCGTCTTCGGCGCCTCGGACGGCCTCGTCAGCAACCTGTCGCTCGTCATGGGCGTCGCGGGCGCCACGCCGGAGCCGTCCTTCATTCTTCTGTCCGGGATCGCGGGCCTCCTGGCCGGGGCGTTCTCGATGGCCGCCGGCGAGTACATCTCCGTCCGGTCGCAGGTCGAAGTGCTCGAGCGCCAGATCGCCCTCGAGCGCGCCGAACTCGAGGCGATTCCCGAGGAGGAGCTCGAGGAGCTCGTCGCGATCTACCGGTCCAAGGGGCTCCCGGAGGCGGACGCCCGCCGCTTCGCGGAGCACATCTTCGCGGACAAGGAGGTTGCCCTCCAGACCCTCGTCCGGGAGGAGCTGGGGCTCGATCCCGACGGGATGGGCTCGCCCTGGTCGGCTGCCGGCGGCTCGTTCCTGGCGTTCACCGTCGGCGCGATCATCCCTGTCATCCCGTTCCTCCTCGGCACCGGGGGAGCCGTCCTCCTCGTCAGCTTCGGGCTCAGTCTCCTGGCCCTCTTCGGGCTCGGGGCGCTGGTCAGTCTCCTCACGGGTCGGAGCCTCCTCTTCTCGGGGTTCCGGCAGATGGGGATCGGCGCGGCCGCCGCGATCGTCACGTTCTTCGTCGGACGGGTAATCGGCGTGGGCGTCGCGGGATGATCGACGGCGCCGCGGACCTCGTCGGCCGCCTCACGAAGGAGGGACTTGCGCCGGGCTCCTGGAGCAACGGGCCCAGCGACGTGTACGCGGCCCACGCGCACGGGTACGACAAGGTGCTCGTCTGTGCCGAGGGCTCGATCGTCTTCGGCCTGCCCGGCCGGGCCGAACGAATCACCCTGCGGGTCGGCGACCGCCTCAACCTGCCGGCGGGGACGGAGCACGACGCCCTCGTGGGCCCCACCGGGGTGACCTGCCTCGAGGCGCACCTGCCGGCGGGTCGCCTCGGGCCGGATCCACATCGCCGTCCGGCGGGGACCTGGTAGCGACGGGACGGCCACTGGGTTGATCGCGGCGGCCCCCGCGCCCGGGCGGGGAATCGCCGAGGCCCCCGGCGAGGGGGGCCTCGGGTCGCTAGGCTGTGGACCGACGGGCTGTCGGCCGGGTGCCGTCAGCGCAGGCCGAACCGGGCCCACACCGGCAGCTGGTCACGCGGATCGACCTCGGAGTGCTCGTTGTCGCCACTCAGCACGATGCTGACGACGGAGAAGAGCGCGAGGAGGCCGAGCACGGTCGCGACGATCATCGTGCGCACCTCCGTTGCTGGTCATGGAGTCCCCGCACAATGGCGGGTTCCATGCAAGAATAGCCTAACGAACCGCGGGCGTCAAGGACAATCTGCCTAACGTACTGGTACCAGATGCCGAAAGAACCAACGATCGACCCGATCGACGCGAAGATCCTCGATCTCCTCCAGCGCGATGGGCGTCGCTCATACGCCGAGATCGGTGTCGAGGTGGGCATGAGCGGGCCGTCGGCCCACGAGCGAGTGAAGAAGCTCGAGGCGCGAGGGATCGTCGTGAGATACGCGGCCGAGGTCGATCCCGCGGCGGTCGGCCTCGGGGTGCTTGCCTTCATGTGGGTGACGCAGGCGCCCGGCAGCATCACGGACGACATCACCGATGCGTTCGCGGAGATCCCGGAGGTGGAGGCGTGCCACCGGATCGCCGGCGAGGGCGACTACCTGCTCAAGGTCCGGGCCGCGGACACGGGGGATCTCGAGCGCGTCGTGCGCCGGGTCCAGACGACACGCCACGTCTACCGGACCGAGACGGACGTCGTCTTCTCGACGCCGTTCGAGCGCCGGCCGCTGCCGGTCGCCGCTGCCGACACTCAGTCCGGCGATGGGCCGGCGGGCGACACGTCGTAGTCCGCCCGGGGAGGCGCATCGGCCCGGCTCGCGAGGGTTGCGACCGGCTGACCGGCCATTTCCGGGCCACGGGTCGCATCCGTCGCACGGGCTGCGCCCGGCATCCTGGTCGTGTCCGTCGCTCCGTCTCGTCCCGGTTCGGGCTCTTCCGGGATCTCCGGCACGGGCCCCGCGGCCATGAACACCACCGCCCCGATCCCCACCGCGACGAGGATCACGAACCAGTAGACATACTCCGTGTTCACCCCCGGAGTATCGCATCGCCGGAGCCCCGCTACACTCCCCGGGCATGATCGACTGGACCCCGGACCCCATCGCCTTCGCCGTCGGCCCGCTCGCCATCCACTGGTACGGCGTCATGTACGCCCTCGGGCTGGCGGCGACCTTCATCGTCGTCGAGCGCGAGGCGCGCCGGCGCGGGCTCGATACCGGGATCCTCGTCAACGGGATGATCGTCATCGCCGTCGCGGCCCTCATCGGCGGCCGCCTCTACCACGTCATCGACCAGTGGCAGCGCTACCAGGACGACCTCCTGGCCATCGTCCTGCCGCCGTATTCCGGCCTCGGCGTCTACGGCGGCATCGTCACCGGGTTCCTCGCCGCGATCGTCTACACGCGCTGGAAGCGCCAGCCCTTCCTGGCCTGGGCCGACTGCGCGGCTCCCGGCCTGCTGGTCATGCAGGCGGTGGCCCGCTGGGGCAACTTCTTCAACCAGGAGCTCTACGGGCCGCCCACGAAGCTTCCCTGGGGCATCGCCATCGACTGCGCCCACCGGACCGAGACCTGGGCCTGCCCTCCGCTGGGCGCGACGCCGGTGGACGCGCACTTCCAGCCGCTCTTCCTGTACGAATCGCTCTCCGGCCTGGTGGGAGCGCTCGTGCTCCTCGTGCTGGCCCGCCGGGTTCGCCGGCTGCGCCCCGGCGATATCACCCTGCTCTTCTTCGCCTGGTACGGGACGACGCGGTTCCTCCTGGAGCCACTGCGGACGAACAACTGGACCTTCTTCGAGATCCCGGTCGCCTCGATCATCAGCGCCGCCTTCGTCCTCGCGTCGCTCGCGGTCCTGGCCTGGCGGCATCGCCCGCGCGCGGCGGCGGGTGACGGGCGAGGCGATGGGCCGGCCGAAGCGCCGGACGACGATCGTGCGGCAACCACCGGCGACTCCACCCCTGAAGCGGCCTCGGTGCTCGAGCCGGAGGCCGATCCCGCGGCGGCGAGGCCGGCCCCGCCGTCGGAATGAGGCGGCCCCGGCCCACGGGTCCCCGCCGCGGTGGGATTCGGCGGCGATAGGCGAGCCGGCCGTGGAGCTCCGCACCGCCCGCCTCCGCCTCCGGCCCTACGTCGGCGCCGACTTCCCGACGCTCTTCCGCGAGCTGGTTCTCGACCCGGCCGTCATCCGGTTCTGGCACGACTATGGTGCGCCCGGGCTTACGAACAGCGACAAGCTGGCGATGGCCGAGGACGACCTCGAGGCGTGGATCCGCGAGGGCATCGCGGTCGGCTTCCCGACCTGGGTCCTGGAGTGGGCTGGCAGCGTCGGCGCGGGCAGCGCGGGCAGCGCGGGCGCGAGCGCTGGCGATGCGAGCTCCGCGGACGCCAGGGTCGATGGCCGCGGGCCAGCCCCTGTCGATCGCACGACCCTCGCGCCCGCGCCGGGTGACTTCGTCGGCGTCGCGGAGGGCTTCGTCGGCGTCGCCGGGATTTTCCCCCCGGAGAACGAATGGGGCCCTGAACCGGAGGTCGGCTACATGCTCGCCTCGCGCCACCACGGGCGGGGACTGGCGACCGAGGCAGTCCGCGCCGTACTCGGCGACGCGACCCGGCGGCTCGGGATCGCCGTCCTCGTCGCCATCGTGGACGAGCCAAACGTCGCCTCGATCCGGGTGCTGGAGAAGTGCGGCTTCGCCTTCGAGCGTCGGTACCCCGGCCGCGACCGCCACCCGTACCGACGCTACGTCCACCGCACCTACTGACCGTAGGCGTCGCGCTGCCCGGCGATCCGGGGGTGCGGCAATCGGCTGACGCGGAGGCCCGCCCCTGGACGTGTGCGCTCGTCCCCTGGGCTGCCGACCGTCGGGGCCCGGCTACAATCCCCGGCAACAACCCGCGCGCACCCCAGCCGCAACGCGGAGGAGATCCCGATGCACCACACGCCTCGCCGCCGGGTCACCGTCATCGGTGCCGGCAACGTCGGTGCCACCACGGCGCAGCGGATCATCGAGACCGGCCTGGCCGACGTCGTCCTCGTGGACATTGTCGAGGGCATGCCCCAGGGCAAGGCGCTCGACCTGGCCGAGGCCGCGCCCGTGGTCGGCTACGACGTCCAGGTCACCGGCACGAACGACTACGCAGACACGGCCGGCAGCAAGATCATCGTCGTGACCTCGGGCCTCGCCCGCCAGCCGGGGATGAGCCGCGACGACCTGGTCGCCAAGAACGCCGGGATCGTCGGCTCCGTCGTGAAGCAGGCGGTGGCGGTCAGCCCCGAGGCGATCATCATCGTCGTCACGAACCCGCTCGACGCGATGTGCCACGTCGCGATGCGGGCATCCGGCTTTCCCCGCGAGCGCGTCATCGGCATGGCCGGCGTGCTCGACTCCGCCCGCTTCCGCCACTTCATCGCCGACGAGCTGCGCGTCTCGGTCCGGGACGTGCGGGCGTTCGTCCTGGGCGGCCACGGCGACACGATGGTCCCGCTGCCGCGCTACTCCACCGTGGGCGGCGTGCCGGTCACGGAGCTCATCCCGGCCGATCGGCTGGCCGCGATCATCGACCGCACCCGCAACGGCGGAGCGGAGGTCGTGGCCCTCCTCAAGACCGGCAGCGCCTTCTACGCACCGGCCGCGTCGGTCGTGGAGATGGTCGAGGCGATCCTCCTCGACCGGCGCCGGATCCTGCCCTGCGCCGCCTACCTCCAGGGGGAGTACGGGATCGACGGCCTCTTCGTCGGCGTTCCTGTGGTGCTCGGGAACGGCGGGATGGAGCAGATCATCGAGATCTCGATGACCGACGAGGAGAAGGCCCAGCTGGCCGGCTCGGCG
>JBBSAS010000116.1:0-5820 GCA_038252055.1 Candidatus Limnocylindrales bacterium | reverse complement strand
GTCTTTGGGGTCCATCGCGGCGCCGCCGATACCGAGGCGTTCCGGCTCGCCCGCAGCGTCCTGGACGACGGACGCGTTCTCGGGGCGTTCCCGGAGGGTACGCGGAGCCCCACTGGGGCGCTGCAGCGGGCGAAGGACGGCGTGACCCTCCTCGCGCTCCGGACGGGAGCGCCGATCCTGCCCATCGGCGTCGCTGGGACCGACCGGTTCTGGCCGCGCGGACGGGTGATCTGGACGGTCGGCGGGAGGATCTCGATGCGGGTGGGGGAGCCCTTCGTGCTCGAGCGGGGCCTCGGGCCCGACGGCCGGAAGGAGGCCCTGACCGAGGTGACCGAGCGGGTGATGCTGCGGATCGCCGCGCTCCTGCCGGAGCAGTACCGCGGTGTCTACGCCCGGCCGCCGGGCCGCGACCCATCCGGCGCGGCGCCCCGCCCGAACGACGGGTGAGCACGCCCGAGCATCGGGAGGAGCCCGTCGTCGTCCGGGTTTCGGCGGGAGGCGTGCAATAATCCGAATGTGAGCATGGTCCAGGACGTCCGAATCGCGAAGCGCACCGGCTTCTGCTACGGCGTTCGCGAGGCGGTCGACAAGGCGAAGGACTCGGCCGACGCGGGCGCGGTGACGCAGACGCTCGGTCAGGTCGTCCACAACGAGGGCGTGATCGCGGGCCTCCACGCTCGCGGCGTTGCCTCGATCGACGACCTGCACGAGGCCGAGCCCGGCTCCACGGTCGTGATCCGTGCCCACGGTGTCACGCCGGCCGTCCGCGAGGCGGCAGCAGACCGGGGGCTCGACGTGATCGACGGGACCTGCTCTTGGGTGGTCGCCGAGCAGCGCCAGCTCGAGAAGCTCGTCGAGGAGGGCTACACGGTCGTCCTGCTCGGGACGCCCAGGCACCCCGAGGTCGTCGGGCTCCTCGGGATCGCCCCCGATGCGATCGTCGTCGACGAGGAGGAGGACTGGGACCGGATCCCGCGCCGGAAGCGGATGGCCCTCATCACCCAGTCCACGCAGCCGCCCTGGAAGTTCGAGCGGCTCGCCGCGCGCATGGTCCACCTCGCCCACGAGCTCAAGATCGTCAACACGGTCTGTCCGGTCACGATCCGGCGCCAGGAGGACACCGTGGAGCTCGCCCGGGAGGTGGACTTCATGGTCGTCGTCGGCGGCCGGAGCAGCGCGAACACGCGGGAGCTGAGCCGTCTCTGCGAGATCGTGGGGACGCCGGTCGTCCAGGTGGAGGATGCGCACGACCTCGTCGATGCGAGCATCTTCGGCGACGCGGTCGTCGTCGGGATCACCGGGGGAACGTCGACCCCGATCGAGGATCTCGAGCTCGTCGCGAGGCGGATCCTCGAGATGGCCGGCACGCCCGACGCCCGGTTGCGGGCGCACGACCTTGCGACGCAGGCGCTCGGATCGGCGGCGACCCCGGCCGGCCGCACGACCTCACTCCCGGACCGGCCGCCGGTCCGGGCCGACGCCGCGCGGACCGCGGCGGCCTCGTGAGCGGCGCCGGGTCGCTGCCGATCGTCGCGATCGTCGGGCGCCCGAACGTCGGGAAGAGCACGCTCTTCAACCGGCTCGTCGGCAACAGCCGCGCGGCCATTGTCGAGGACCGGGCTCGCACGACCCGCGACCGCGTCTACGGCGAGGGCGAGTGGAACGGGCGGACCTTCCTCGTCGTGGACACCGGCGGTCTCGAGGTCGCGCCCGGCGACGCCATCGAGGAGAAGGTCCAGGAGCAGGCCCGCCTCGCGATCGCCGAGGCCAACGTGATCGTCCTTGTCGTGGACGCCGCCGCCGGGCTCACCCCCGCCGACGAAGAGGCAGCGGAGCTGCTGCGTCGGGCCCAGGCCCCGGTGTTCGTGGCCGCCAACAAGGCCGACAACGACCGCCGCGAGCTCGATGCCGCTGAGTTCTGGGCGCTCGGCTGGGAGCAGACCTGGCCGATCAGCGCCGCCCACGGCCGGGGCGTGGCCGACCTCCTCGACGAGATCGTCCTGGCCCTCCCGCCCGAGAGCGAGGACGAGCGGCGGCGGAAGGCGCGCGACAGCCGGACCGAGCGCGACGTGGACCTCCTGGCCGATGAGCTCGCGGAGGGCATCGCGCCCGAGGACCTGGAGTTCGGCGACGAGGCCCTCCCTGGACCGGTGACGATCGCCTTCGTGGGCCGCCCGAACGTGGGGAAGTCGAGCCTTCTCAACGCCCTCCTCGGCGAGGAGCGGGCGATCGTCTCCGATATCCCCGGAACGACCCGCGACGCCTTCGACACCCGCCTCGAGTACGGCCAGGGCGAGGTGATCCTCGTGGACACGGCGGGCATTCGCCGGCGCGGCAAGGTGGCCGCGGGACCGGCCGCGGAGCGCTATTCCGCACTCCGCGCGCTCAAGGCGATCGACCGCGCCGACGTGACCGTCCTCGTCATCGACGCGGTGGACGGCCTGACGGCCCAGGACGCCCACGTGGCCGGCTACACGATCGACGCGGGCAAGGGGCTCGTCCTCGCGGTCAACAAGTGGGACCTCGTGGAGGACAAGACCGACCGCACCTTCGACCAGTATGTCTCCTGGGTCCGGAAGGGCGCCCCGTTCCTCGACTTCGCCCCGATCGTCTCGATCAGCGCGAAGACCGGCCAGCGGGTGGACCGGGTCCTGGAGATGGCCGTGGATGTCTGGGGCGAGCGTCGGAAGCGGATCGGGACCGGGGAGCTGAACCGGCTCCTCGCCGAGGCGACGGCGCGGCAGGTCCCGCCGGTGGCCCGCAACCGGCGGCCGAAGCTCTTCTACGCCACGCAGGCGGGGATCGAGCCGCCAACCTTCATCTTCTTCGCCAACGATGCCGAGCTCATCCACTTCAGCTACCGGCGCTACCTGGAGAACCGGATCCGCGACGTCCTCGGCTTCCACGGGGCGCCGATCAAGCTCGTCTTCCGCAACCGCGGGGCCGAGCGACCGGCGCGCCGCCGTCCCAGCGCCCCCCGCGGCGGGGGAACGCGCCCGGGGTCCGCCCACCGCCGCTGACGTTGAGCGCGCCCGGCGCAGACCACCTGCGCCTTCAGGCCCCACAGGCCCGAAGTGACGACGGTTCGCCCGGCGCTGGGGACTCGACAGCCTCCAGCCGCCCGAGTTCGCGGGCCCGGGCTGTCCCCGGACGTGGCTTCGCAGGCAAACCCGTGGTTCGGCCGGTCGCTGGGGGGCGAAACGTCGATTGATCGCGGCCCTTGGGGCGGAACCGTCGTCGGTACAGGCCCGTGAGGCCTGATCGGCCACGACAGGGCGGAGGTCGGCGCCCCAGGTCCGCCACGAGAAGCTCATGCCGTTGCTCGCGGGTCGTGGTCGGCCGCCGCCCGATCGCCGCGGTCTGCGTCGACGCCTCTGGTATCCTTCGGCGCGTCGGGGTGTGGCGCAGCCTGGTAGCGCACCTGAATGGGGTTCAGGAGGTCCCGCGTTCGAATCGCGGCACCCCGACCATCGAGCCGATCGCACAAGACTCCCGGAGGATCTCCTCCGGGAGTTCGTGATTCCGGGATGTCCGATCGACGATCGCGGGCCGCCTCCGCCGGACGGGCCTGCGAGGTCAGGCGAGCAGGTCGTCGAGGAGGTGCGCCGTCGGCGGATGGACCGCGAAGATCTCGTCCTCGGCCGCCTGCTCGGCCGTCTCGCGATCGGGACCCGTGCCTTCCGCGAGGAGGTGCCCGGTTGGCGAGGTGATGCGCCAATGCCAGACGCGGTCGCCCTCGCACACGCAGACGTCGATCTCGCGGCCGTGGAGGTGGGCGTGGAAGGCCATCCGGATGCCGTCGGGGCAGGGGACGGGATGCCACGTTGCGATCACCATCGCGGGTACCACCAGCTCTGCGGAGGACGCCCTCCCGCATGGCGGCAGGATCTCCCCCCAGGATCGGCCGGCACAAGGGCCGAACCGCCCGACCGGCGTCTGGTGATCGGGCGAGTGCGACAGGGCAGGGTGCATGCGGCGGGAGATCCGACGCTGGGGGTCGGCCCGCAACGGCCCTGACACCGCGCTGACAGTGCCCTGAAACCGCCCGCACACGACGCTCGCCCGGGAACCTAGACTCATCGGATGCCGGACGATCGCCCCGCGAGCCAGCCGCCCGATCGCCATGCCGCCAATCCCGCCGAGACGGACCCGGCCCAGCTGATCGGCCTCGGGGACATGGCTCCCGAGCGCTTCCGGGCTGCCGCCCACCGCGTCGTTGACGAGATCGCCGACTACCTGGCCGGCGTGGAGGCCTTCCCGGTCCTTCCGGCGGTCGAGCCTGGGTCGATCCGGAGCCTCTTCCCGGCCGCTGCGCCAGAGGAACCGGAGCCACTCGATGGCATCCTGGCGGACGTGGGGCGGCTGGTCGTCCCGAACGCGACCCACTGGCAGCACCCCGGCTTCATGGCCTACTTCGCCACGACGGCCTCGGCACCGGGAATCCTCGGCGAGATGTGGACCGCGGCGCTCGGCCAGAACCCGATGCTCTGGCGGACGTCGCCGATCGGGACCGAGCTCGAGCAGGTGGTCGTGGGCTGGCTGCGGGACGGCCTGGGTCTACCTCCGACGTTCGACGGGCTCCTGGCCGATACGGCGTCCACCTCCACCCTGATCGGTCTCGCCGCGGCGCGCGAGGCGGCCGGGCTCCGGACCGCGGCCGACGGCCTCGCGGCGGGAACGGGCCGTCCCGGAGGCGGCGTTCCGATCGTGTACGCCTCGACCGAGGCGCACAGCAGCGTCGAGAAGGCCTGCATGACCCTGGGGATCGGACGTGCCGGCCTGCGCCGGATCCCGGCGGACGCGTCCTTCGCCATGCGGCCCGACATGCTCGCGGAGGCGATCGCGTCCGACCGCGAGGCGGGACGCGTCCCGATTGCCGTCATCGCCACGATCGGGACCACCTCCTCGGCCTCGGTGGACCCCGTCGCTGCGATCGCCGACATCGCCGAGTGCGAACGCCTCTGGCTCCACGTGGACGCGGCCTACGGCGGCGCAGCCGCGCTGGTCCCGAACCGGCGGACGCTCTTTGCCGGCTGGGAGCGCGCGGACTCGATCGTCGTGAATCCCCACAAGTGGCTCTTCACCCCGCTCGACGCCTCGCTCTTCCTCTCCCGGCGGATGGAGGTGGTGCGGAGCGCCTTCAGCCTGGTCCCCGAGTACCTCCGGACGCTGGACCACGGGCCCGTCCACGACTTCGGGGAGTACCAGCCCCAGCTGGGGCGCCGGATGCGTGCCCTCAAGATCTGGATGCAGCTCCGCTACTTCGGTCTCTCGGGGATGCGGCGGCGGATCGATGCCCACTGCGCCCTGGCGGCCGAGCTGGCCGCGGCGGTCGACCGGGATCCCGACTTCGAGCGCCTGGCGCCGGTGCCCTTCTCGACGGTCTGCCTCCGCTGGCGGCCGGCGGCGCTGGCCGGGCGGGAGGACGAGCCGGAGATCGCGGCAGGCCTGGACGCCGCGAACGAGCGGCTCATGGGGGTGGTGAACGCGACCGGCGAGGTCTTCCTCTCGCACACCCGGCTGCGCGGCCGCTTCACGATCCGCGTGACGATCGGCAACCTCCGGACGGAGGCACGCCACGTCGAACGGGCGTGGGAGCTCCTCCGGCGCGAGGCACGCACCCTCGGCTGACGTGGCGGTCGCCGCTCGGTGGCTACTCCCGGGGCACCGTGATCGGTGGGAAGTCGGCACCGTAGACGAACGTGTAGCGGGTGGTCCCGGTCGGATCCTCGCGTCGGGCCGACGTCACTCGGTAGCTGGCGCGGTCGAGGACGATCACCGCCGAAACCGCTCCGCCGTAGTAGGGCGAGGTCGCGTGGT
>JBBSAS010000115.1:0-5837 GCA_038252055.1 Candidatus Limnocylindrales bacterium | reverse complement strand
GGGACCATCGAGGACGTTGTCGCCGAGCACGCAGCAGAACGAATCATGGCCGACGAAGTCACGGGCGAGGCCGATCGCGTGGGCGATCCCCAGGGCGCCGCGCTGGTAGCGGTAGGTGAGGCTGAGGCCGAACTGCTCGCCGTCGCCGAGGAGCTCGACGACGTCACCGACGCTCTTGCCGCCGACGATCACGAGGACCTCGCGAATCCCCATCCCGGCGAGCGTCCCGAGGGGGTAGTAGATCATCGGTCGGTCGTAGATCGGCAGGAGGTGCTTGTTCGTGACGACCGTGAGGGGGTAGAGCCGAGTGGCCGTGCCGCCAGCGAGGACGAGGCCCTTCATCGTCGGGCTCGCTACGGCTTCGCCGTCGGCCGCGTAGGCGGCGTCGTGGCATAGGGCTGCTCGGAATCCGGAAGCGTGCCATCCGGATTCAGCTCGTTCGTCGGGAGCTGGTCCACGCCCGGGATCCCGCCCTGGTAGTCGGTGATCACGAGGAGCGCCTCCACCTGGTCGAGGTCCACCGCCGGCTCCACGAACGCCGTCTGGACGACCGCGTTGGGATCGCGGGTCACGTCGATCACCCGCCCGATCACGAGGCCCTTCGGGTACGGGGAGCGCACCGCCTCCCCGAGGCTGATCCCCGCGGTGACGACCTCGTCGCCCAGGACGATCTGGCGGGTGGCGTCGATCTTGTCCATCACGAGGGCACCGCCGAGGTCGCCGACCACCTCGCCGGTCGCCCGGCTCGTGACGATCTGGCCGATGACGGTGGAGGCCGGGTCGTTGATCAGGGTCACCCGGGCGGCCGTGGGACCGAGCTCCGTCACCCGGCCGAGGAGCGCCCCCCCGGCGCCGATCGCGACGTCACCCACCCGGAGCCCGTCGTCGCTCCCGCTGTCGATCATCACGACGCGGTTGACGTCGGCGATCTCGCGCGCGATCACCCGGGCGGCGACCGTCCGATACTCGAGCGAGTTGCGGATCGCGAGCAGGGCGGTGAGCTGTTCGTTCTCGGTCGCGAGCGCCTCGAGGGTCTGGTTCCGCTCGTCGAGGCGGCTGTTCTCGGAGCGCAGGCTGGTGTTCTCGCGGCGGAGCCGGTCGATCTCGGCGGCCGCATCCACGACGGAGCGGACCTCCCCACCGACTCCGTTGATCGCGGCCGCGGCCGGGGCCAGGGCGAAGGCGAGGCCGCGCTGCATCTCGGCCACCGGAGCGGTGGCGCTCGCGATCATCAGGATCGCGGAGGTGACGAGGAGCGCGGAGAAGAGGATCGCCCGGCGGCGGGCGATCCGGGGGGCACGGTTTCCGATGCCGGTGATCCGGCCGGCCATGGCGACCCCTACCGCAGCGGCCGCGAGTACGTGTCGGCCACGAGCACGCGCTTCATCCGGTCGAGCTCCTGGAGGACGATCCCGGTACCTCGGGCCACGCAGGTCAGGGGATCGTCGGCGATATGGACCGGCATCTGGGTCGCCTCGGCGACCCGGCGGTCGAGGCCGAGGAGGAGCGCCCCGCCGCCGGCGAGGACGACGCCCTGGTCCATGATGTCGGCGACGAGTTCGGGGGGCGTCTCCTCGATCGCGTCCTTGACCGCGTCGACGATCTGCTGGACGGACGGCTCGATCGCCTCGCGGATCTGGTCGGCCCCGACCTCCACGCTCCGGGGGAGCCCGGTCAGGAGGTCGCGTCCGCGCAGCTGGACCCGCTGGGCGTCCCAGTCGCCGGGATAGGCGGATCCGATCGCGATCTTGATGTCCTCGGCCGTCCGCTCGCCGAGGAGGAGGTTGTACTCGCGCCGGGCGAACGCCACGATATCGAGGTCCATCTCGTCGCCGCCGATCCGGATGCTCCGAGCGACGACGATTCCGCCGAGGCTGATGACCGCGACCTCCGTCGTGCCGCCGCCGATGTCGGCGATGAGGCTGCCGGTCGGTTCACTCACGGGGAGCCCGGCTCCGATCGCGGCGGCCATCGGCTCCTCCACGAGGCGGGCCCAGCGGGCGCCGGCGTTGAGGGCCGCGTCGCGGACGGCGCGCTTCTCGACCTCGGTGACGCCGGAGGGGATCCCCAGCACCATCCGGGGGCGGGGAATGAGCCCGACCCGATCGTGGACCCGGTGGACGAAGTACTTGATCATCTGCTCGGTGACGTCGAAGTCGCTGATGACGCCGTCGCGAAGCGGCCGGATGGCGATGATGTTCGCCGGCGTACGGCCCACCATCCGCTTCGCCTCGGCACCGATCGCCAGGACCTTCTTCGTCTTGGCGTCGATCGCGACGACGCTCGGCTCGCTGATGACGATCCCACGGTCGCGGACGTGGACGAGCGTGTTCGCGGTCCCGAGGTCGATCCCGATGTCGCGGGAGAAGATGCTGAGCAGCGCGTCGAACATATGCGAGGGGACGTCCTCTGGTGGTCGCGCTGGGGTCGCCCGGGGCGGGCGCTCTTCGTTCGCGGGCACGGAGCCGCGGACGGCCGGTTCTCGGCTGCGGCGCGTCGCGGCCCGAAGTATACCCCCGGTTCGCCGGAGAACCGGCGCCGCCGCCCGCGCGGCGCGTCGGGTGCGGTTACGGCTATCCTGCGGGCACTGTTTCCGGCCGGCCGGAGGTCCCCGACGCGCTGCACCGTGGAGGACACATGACGCAGGACCATCGCGTGGCCATCGTCGGGCTCGGCTACGTGGGACTGCCCCTCGCCATCGCGTTCGCGGAGGCCGGCCTGACCGTCGAGGGCATCGACGTCTCCGAGGGTCGCGTCGCGGAGCTCGTGGCCGGGCACTCGCCGATCGAGGACATCTCCGACGCGCGGCTGACCGGCGCCTTGGCGACCGGCCTGCGCGTCTCCGCGGGCTCGGATCCCCGCCCCCGCGAGGTGGATGCCTTTCTCGTCTGCGTGCCGACGCCGATCACGGCCACCAAAGATCCCGACCTCGGGGCGGTCCTCGCGGCCGCCGAGCTGGTCCGCGACTGCCTGCGCGCCGGACACCTCGTCGTTCTCCAGTCCACGACCTTCCCCGGGACCACGACCGGGCCGTTCCGCGCGGTCCTCGAGGAGCGTGGCCTCCACGCGGGCGCCGACTTCGACCTTGCCTTCGCCCCGGAGCGCGTGAACCCCGGCGATCCGGCCAGCTCGGGCCGGGCCGTCCCGCGCCTCGTCGGGGGCATGAACCCGGAGGCGACCCGGCGGGCGGCCGCCCTGTTCCGGAACGTCAACGACACGGTCGTGGAGATGTCGTCTCCCGACGCGGCGGAGATGTCGAAGCTGGTGGAGAACACGTTCCGCAACGTGAACATCGCCTTCGCCAACCAGCTCGCCCTCCTATGCGAGCGGATGGGCCTCGACGTCTGGGAGATCATCGACGGGGCCGCCACGAAGCCGTTCGGGTTCATGAAGTTCACCCCCGGCCCGGGAGTGGGCGGCCATTGCATCCCGGTCGACCCGTACTACCTCTCCTGGCGGGCCCGCGCCTTCGACTTCACCGACCGCTTCATCGAGCTCGCCGGGGACATCAACCTGGCCATGCCGCACCACGTTGTGGACCTCGTGGCCGAAGGGCTCAACGACCGCGGTCGGGTCATGAAGGGGGCCCGGGTGGGCATCCTCGGCGTGGCCTTCAAGCCGAATGTCCAGGACGCCCGCAGTTCCCCCGCCGCGGCGGTCATCTCCGGCATCGCTGGGCGCGGGTCCGAGGTCGCCTTCCACGACCCGCACGTGCCGCGTTTCCGCGACGCGACCGGGGTGGAGCGCGAGTCGCGCGACCTCGATGACCTGCTCGGCTGGGCCGATGTCGTGGTGGTGGTCACCGCCCACCGGGCGATCGACTGGGACCGCGTCTACGGGACGGCCGACCTGGTGGTCGATGCCGTGAACAGCTCGGCCGGCCGCTCCGTCCGGCTCCGCCAGGTGCTGCGCCTGGGAGCCGGCTGGCTGCCGCACCCCGCCGGGGGGTAGGGCCGCGTCAGACGCCGCCGACCCGCTCGAACAGCTCGCGGTAGCGCCGCTCGTTCGCAGTCCACGTTCGCGCGGAGACAGCCGGCGACGGCCTCGCCCGCATGCTCGACGTCCTCCGCGTACCGGCCCGCATGCTCCGCGTACCGGCCCGCGTGGAGCGCCAGCCGCGCGCGGACCGCCTCCAAAGGGGCCGGTCGGTCGCCGGGGATGGAGTCGACGAGCTCGGCCCCGACCTCCGGGAGCACCGCCGTCATGGCCAGGCACACGAGCTGCCGCCGCGCGCGGCAGGACCCGGGGCGGCCCAGCGGCGATGAAGACGAGCTGAGGCGCGATGCCCGCCCGCGGGCCTCGTCACGGCGCGCTGGGGTTCGTTCCGGCCATACTTCGCACGTCGAGCTCAGGCGTCCGTAGCCACGGACCGAGATGTCGAGGGACCATGCCGGAGACCGTAGCGCACATCGTCGGGGCCAGGCCCAACTTCATGAAGGCGGCCCCGGTGATCCGGGCCCTCGCCGGCCGGGGGATCGAGCAGCGGCTGATCCACACCGGGCAGCACTACGACGCCGCCCTTTCCGACGTCTTCTTCCGTGACCTCGGCCTCCCCGAGCCCGACCTGAACCTCGGCGTCGGGTCGGGCAGCCAGGCGGCCCAGACGGCGGCCCTCCTCGTCGCCCTCGACGGCGCGTTCGCCCGGGTCCGGCCGGCGCTCGCCATCGTCTACGGCGACGTCAACTCGACCCTCGCGGCCGCCCTGGTGGCCTCCAAGACCGGCCTGCCGGTCGCCCATGTCGAGGCGGGCCTGCGCAGCTTCGACGACACGATGCCCGAGGAGGTCAACCGGCGGGTCACCGACCTGCTCTCGGACCTCCTCTTCGTGACCAGCCCGGAGGGCGTCACGAACCTGGAGCGGGCGGGCGTCCCGGCCGACCGCATCCACTTCGTGGGCAACCCGATGATCGACACCCTCCTCGCGAACCTGGAGCGGTTCGACGCGAGCGCCATCCGGGAGCGCCTCCGCCTCCCCGACCGGTACGCGGTGGCGACGATGCATCGCCCCGCCAACGTGGACGACCCCGCCGCGGCAGCGCGGGTGGCCGCGATGCTCCGGGGCGTGGCGACCCTGGTGCCGGTCGTGATCCCGCTCCATCCCCGCGGCCGCCCGGCCCTCGAAACCGCCGGCCTCGTCTCGGACGACCGCCTGCGAGTGATCGAACCGCTGGGCTACCTCGACTTCCTGTCGCTCGTCCGGGGTGCCGCCCTCGTGGTGACCGACTCGGGGGGGATCCAGGAGGAGACGACCGTGCTCGGCGTCCCCTGCCTCACGGTCCGCCCGAACACCGAGCGGCCGATCACGATCAGCCACGGCACGAACCGCCTCGTCGAGCCGGACGCCGTCGCGACGGCGGCGGACGCCATCCTCCGCGGCGGCCTGCCCGTCCCCGCGGCCGGCCCCCCGCTCTGGGACGGCCACGCGGGCGAGCGGATCGCGCCCGTCATCGAGGCCTGGCTGGCGGCGCGGGCCGGCTCCCGGCCAGCCCGATGAGCCGGCGTGGCACGTCCGTCGCCTGCGGCGTCTGCGACACCCGTGCTCGACCTCGATCGACCCGTCGCCTCCTGTCGCCCAGCGAAGTGGATCGCGGAGTTGCCGCGGTGCACACCGTCGGCGCGGCGCTGTTCCCAACGGGCCGACCCGCGCGGCGCGCATCTGCGCCCTGCCCTACCCTGCGGTGATCGCCTCCTCCGCAGCCACCGATCGCCCCCGGAACCCCGGACCGCCCCGATCGAACGCGACCCCGCGGTCGCGGAGTGAGACGAAGGCGTCATGGCCGATGACGACGTGGTCGAGGAGCTCGATGTCGAGGAGGCGGCCGGCGGCGAGCGCCTCG
>JBBSAS010000114.1:0-5851 GCA_038252055.1 Candidatus Limnocylindrales bacterium | reverse complement strand
CTACGAGGCCGGCGTCTTCGGCGCCCGGCCGGCCCGCCTGCCCCTCTCGATCGGCGACCCCACGATCGTCACCGGGGCCACCGCCGTCGTCTCGATGTGGGAGCTCTTCGCCTTCTACCTGCAGGGCGGCCTGATCGACGTTGGCTTCCTCGGGGCGGCCCAGGTGGACCGCTTCGGCAACATCAACACGACCGTCATCGGCGAGTACGCCCACCCGAAGACGCGGCTGCCCGGGTCGGGCGGGGCCTGCGAGATCGCGATCAACGCCCGCCAGATCTTCGTGATCATGCGCCAGTCGCGCCGCTCGTTCGTCGAGCAGATCGACTTCCGGACCTCGCCAGGCAACCTCGGCGGGGCCGAGAACGCGGAGCGGATCCGCCGGGAGCAGGGCTGGCTCGGGCGCGGGCCCTCGGTCGTCGTGACCGACCTCGGGGTCTGGCACTTCGACGACGACGGCGAGATGCGCCTCGACTTCATCCACCCCGGAGCGACCCTCGACGAAGTGCGGGCGACGATCGGCTGGGAGCCCCGGATCTCGCCGGCCCTGGCGACGACACCGGCGCCGACCGACGACGAGCTGCACCTGATCCGCGACGAGCTCGACCCGGAGGGCATGTACACGAAGTAGGGGAGGGCGGTGCCGGGCGCCGGCATCGGGCGCCTGACCGCGATACCACGCCTGCCGCGGTACCGCCTGGCATCGGCCGCCCAAACGCGCCCGCCCGAGCCGGATGGCTACGCGCCGCCGGCCCCAGGGAGGATCGGCCGGACGACCATCACCGGGCAGGGCGCGTTCCGGACGACGTGCTCCGAGACGCTGCCGATGAAGAGCCGGCCCACCGTGCCACGCCCGTGCGTCCCGACCACGATCAGGTCAGCCGACTCTGCCTCCGCCGCCTCGACGATCGCCTCGCCCGCGTCGCCGTTCCAGGTCATCCCCGTCGCGTCCGCCCCGGCGCCGCGAGCGCGCTGGACGACCGCCTCGATGGCGACCTGGCGTTCCGCGCGAACGGTGGGCGATCCGGCCACGACGGAGAGGACGAGCAGCCGCGCGCCGAGGTGAGCAGCCAGCTCCACAGCGTGGCCTTCGGCGGCTCCCGATGCGGGCGAGGCGTCGGTGGCGAGGAGGATCGTCTCGATACGGGCCATGGCAGTGCCGGGCGTGAGGCCGGGGCGTCGTGCTCCTCGTATGCGGGCAGATGCGTTCGTCCTGAGCCGGGTCCGGTGCCGCCGTTGTCACTGTCGGCGGCGCGCCGACAGACACGATCGGCCCATGGTCAGGATGGTACGGATGTGGCCCGCGCGCTCACGGGGCATTCGGCCCCTTCCGCCCGGGCCGACTGGCGGCGCGTTCGCACATGCGCATATGTGGGGTGTCGGTGCAGGGCCACGGCACCCCTGCTACGCTCCGGCCAATGGCCCCAGCTTCCCAACCGACGATCGATCCAGTGCTGCTCTTCGACGCCCTCGAGGCGCTGGAGGCGTGGGCCGCCGCGCCCGCCCGGTCACGCCGCCTCCTCGAGCGAGCGCTCGAGCCGCTCGCCCGCTGGAGCGGGGCTTCCGGCGCGTATCTCGAAGCCGACGTCGAGGCGGGCGACCGCGCAGGTGGCGGCTGGGGGACCCTGCTCCGTCGTCCCGGCCGCACGCCCCCCGCGGGTGTCGCCATCGTCGAGCTGGCAGCCGCTGAAGAAGACCGATCGCCGAACGCACCAGCAACGGAGCTGGAGGCCGCCGCCGGCCCCGCGGCAGGTCCACGGGCGCTCGGGGCCGGCGCCCTTTGGCTCGACGCACCGACCCGCGATCTAGGTCCGGCGGCCGCCGTCGTCCGGCATGCGCTTGCCGCTGGCTCGCAGCGTGCCGAGGCCGCTCGTGTCGAGCGTCGTCTCGAAGCACTCGACGAGGCGATCCGGGCGATCACCGGCGTCCTCGCCGTGGACCGGGTGCTCCAGGTGATCGTGGACCGCGTCCGGGCCCTGACGGGCGCGCGCTACGCGGCCCTCGGGATCCAGGATGCCTTGGGCGCGATCGAGCAATTCATCACGAGCGGGATGAGCCGCGGCGAACGCGCCCGGATCGGCGCGCTGCCCCGGGGCCACGGGATCCTCGGTCTCATCATCCGCGAGAACCGGACGATCCGCCTCGAGGACCTGATGAAGGATCCGCGCCGGGCCGGGTTCCCGCCGCACCACCCGCCGATGCACCCCTTCCTCGGGGTCCCGATCACGATCCGCGGTCGCACGATCGGCAACCTCTACCTCACCGAGAAGGACGGCGGGTTCAGCGAGGAGGACGCCCGGACGGTCGAGACGTTCGCCCGCCACGCCGGGATCGCGATGGAGAACGCACGCCTCCACGACCAGGTCCAGCGCCTCGCGATCGTCGAGGAGCGCGAGCGGATCGGGAAGGATCTCCACGACAGCGTGATCCAGGCGATCTACGCGGTGGGCCTCTCCCTCGACGACGTGCCGGAGATGCTCGACGAAGAGCCCGATGAGGCCCGCAGGCGGGTGGAGCGGGCGATCGACTCGCTCGACCAGACGATCCGGGACATCCGGAACTTCATCTTCGGGCTCCGGCCGGCGCTCCTCGAGGGGGCGGACGTGGTCGAGGGCCTCGCCGCCCTCGCCGACGAGTTCCGGGTCAACACGATGGTGGACGTGGAGCTCCGGGCCGGTTCCTCGGCGGAGATCCCCGACCTCGGCCCCGACCGGATCGCCGAGCTGCTCGCGATCGCCCGCGAGGCGCTCAGCAACATCGCCCGCCACGCCCGCGCGACGCGCGCCGAGATCGTGATCGAGCCCGACCTCGTCGCCGGGGGGCTGGAGGTTGTCATCGCCGACAACGGCGTCGGCTTCGAGCCGGGGGCGACGCGCAGCCTCGGCCACCAGGGGCTGCGCAACATCCGGACGCGGGCAATCTCGATCGGCGCGACACTCCTCGTCGACAGCCATCCCGGGGCGGGGACGCGTATCATCGTCCGGGTGCCCGGATCCCTCCCCGACGACGCGGAAGACCATGGCGACGAGCCCAGGGCGGGCCGGGCCGACATCCGCTCGGTGGACGTCGCCGGCGGTCTCGGCGAGCCCACGCAGGAGGAGTCGATCACGACATGACCGAGCAGAACGAGCCGCGTCCCCTCCGCCTGCTCGTCGTGGACGATCACGAGGTCGTCCGGCAGGGCCTCGTCTCGCTCCTCGAGCGGCGCGAGCGCTTCCAGGTGGTCGCCGAGGCAGGAACGGTCGAGGAGGCGCTCGACGGCGCCCGACGCTATCAGCCCGACATCGTCGTCATGGACATCCGCCTCCCCGACGGATCGGGCATCGAGGCCTGCCGCGAGATCCGCTCCGAGCTGCCGGGCACGCGGGTGGTCATGCTGACGAGCTACCCGGACGAGGAGGCGGTCCTCTCCGCGATCATCGCGGGCGCGTCGGGCTATCTCCTCAAGCAGATCCGCTCGCGGGACCTCATCTCCGCCCTCGAATCGGTCGGGCGAGGCGAGTCGCTCCTCGACCCCGCCGTCACCGAGAAGGTCCTCGAGCGGGTCCGGCGGATCGCCTCGGGCACGTACACCGACGAGCTCGCCCAGCTCACGGCGCAGGAGCAGAAGATCCTCCAGCTCGTCGCCGAGGGCAAGACGAACAAGGAGATCGCCCAGGAGGTCTTCCTGTCGGACAAGACGGTGAAGAACTACGTCAGCTCGATCCTCTCGAAGCTGAACCTCCAGCGCCGGGCCCAGGCCGCGGCCTTCGTGGCGAAGCATCGCCTCCCCGGCTCAGGAACGTAGGCCGCCCGAACAGGCACGATCCCTGGGCACGCGGACGGCGACTGACCTTGGTCTGGCCGGCACTCCGCGCGTCAACGCCGCCGCGCGAGGCCGTGCGGCTCCTCCGGGCGTGAGTCCGTGCCCCTCCGCCTCGCCGCCCGGAGGATCGCGTCGATCTCCGCGCGGTAGGGCCGCCCGATCGGCATCCGGTCGAGCCACTCGACGTATTCGAGGTCGCGGCGGGCGATCTCGCCGAGTGACCACCCGGCGTAACGGCCGAAGTTGAGGACGCTCCCGGAGGGGTTCCCGGGCGGCGGACCCGCGGCCGGTCGTGCCGAGCTCGATGCCGGCTCCGGCACGTCCGTGCCCGAGAATGGACCCGACGCCCGCCCGGGGGCCAGGTCTGGGGCGGAGGCCGCGTCCGTCGATCCCGTGGTTCGCCGAACCCGGTCATGGGCTGCCCGCGCCGCCGGGTCGAGGAGCAGGTCCCGGGCGGCGTTCAACTCCGCCATCCGCCGGGCGGCATCGGCTCCGGGCGCCACGTCGGGGTGGACCCGCTGGGCGAGCTTCCGATAGGCAGCCTGGATGATCTCGGGCTCCGCCTCCGGGTCGACCTGGAGGAGCTTGTACGGGTCGGTGGGCGACATCGCCGCCATCGTGGGTGCCGTTACCCGCCGCGTCAACCGACGCAGCACGTCGCGTGGGCGGTGCCGCCGGCACCGTGGCTCGCGGACCACGATGGATCGCTCGACACCCGCCACTCCACGGGAAGGACGACCGTGGGCCATTCGGCCCGTTCCGCTTTCGGTCCCGATGGCGGGCCATTCGGTCCGCTCGGCACGGGCGCCCGCCGGCACGCATGCCGAGATTCTCACGCATGAGGATCGTCAGCGCCGACGAGGCCGTTGCCGACATCCGCTCGGGCGACCAGGTCTACCTCCAGTGCGCCGCGGCCGTGCCGTCGGTCCTCCTCGACGCCCTCGTGGCGCGCGCACCGGAGCTCCACGACGTCAGCGTGGTTCACCTCCACATCGAGGGACCCGGGCCGCACCTCGCCCCCGAAATGGCGCCTCACTTCCGACACCGGGCCCTCTTCATCGGCGCCAACGCTCGGGCCGCGGTCAACGAGGGACGGGCGGAGTTCGTCCCAGTCTTCCTGTCCGACGTGCCCCACCTGTTCAGCGGCGGGTTGATGCCCCTCGACGTCGTCCTCTGCAACGTCTCGCCGCCCGACGCCCACGGCTTCTGCTCGCTCGGGACGAGCGTGGAGGCGATGCAGGCGGCGATCGGGTCGGCGGGCCTCGTGATCGCCCAGCTCAACCCCGCGATGCCGCGCACCCTTGGCGACAGCTTCGTCCACGTGGACGACATCGACTACGGCGTCGAGGTGGAGGTCCCACCGTCCGTCTACGAGGGAGCGCCCGCCGGCCCGATCGAGCGGCGAATCGGCGAGTTCGTTGCCGACCTCGTTCCCGACGGGGCGACCCTCCAGATGGGGATCGGGGCGATCCCGAGCGCCGTCGCGGCCTGCCTCCTCGACAAGAAGGACCTCGGCGTGCACACCGAGATGATGACCGACTGCGTCGTCGACCTCGTCGAGGCCGGCGTCGTCACGGGCATGGCGAAAGAGCGCCACCGGGGGAAGATCGTCTGCACGTTCATGATGGGGACCGAGCGTCTCTACCGGTTCGTCCACGACAACCCCATGGTCGAGATGCGGGCCTGCGACTTCACGAACGACACCCACGTGATCCGCGGGTTCCGGCGGATGACCGCGATCAACTCGGCGATCTCGATCGACCTGACGGGCCAGGTCTGTGCCGACTCGATCGGCTGGCACCTCTACAGCGGCGTGGGCGGACAGATGGACTTCGTCCGCGGGGCCGCCCTCGCGCCCGAGGGCCGGGCGATCATCGGCCTCCCCTCAACCGCTGCCGACGGTCGGGTCTCGCGGATCACGCCGTTCCTGGCCGAGGGTTCGGGGGTCGTCACGACGCGGGCCCACGTGCGCACGGTCGTGACGGAGTGGGGCGTGGCCGAGCTCCACGGGAAGTCGATCCGGGAGCGGGCCCGCGAGCTCATCGCGAT
>JBBSAS010000113.1:0-5913 GCA_038252055.1 Candidatus Limnocylindrales bacterium | reverse complement strand
GTCTCCGGTGCGGCGATCGGGTGGCCCGCCACGATCGGCGCCGCCCCGGCGGCCTGGAAGCCCCACATCCGGGGCAGCCGGTCGATGATCCCGGCTTCACGGTAGGCGCGGAAACCCATCCAGTAGGCGCTGATGTTCCCGGCGTTGCCGACCGGGATCGCCAGGATGTCGGGGGCGCATCCGAGGGCGTCGCAGACCTCGAAGGCGGCGGTCTTCTGGCCCTCGAGCCGGAACGGGTTCACCGAGTTGACGAGGGTGACGGGGTGCTCATCCTGCTCTGCCAGCTCGCGGACCGCCGTCAGCGCGGCGTCGAAGTTGCCCCGAACGGCGAGGACCTTCGCCCCGGCGGCCTGGGCCTGGAGGAGTTTCCCGGCCGCGATCTTCCCGGCCGGCAGGACGACGATCACCTCGAGCCCTGCGGCCGCTCCGTAGGCTGCGGCCGAGGCCGAGGTGTTCCCGGTCGAGGCGCAGACGATCGAGCGGGCACCGGCCTCGAGCGCCTTCGCCACGGCCATGACCATGCCGCGGTCCTTGAACGAGCCCGTCGGGTTCGAGCCCTCGAGCTTGAGGTGGAGGTCCGGGATCCCCCACGCCGCGCCGAGGCGCTCGGCGTGGACGAGCGGCGTCGCCCCCTCGCCGAGCGAGACGTGCGGTGTCGCCGGGTCGATTGGCAGGAAATCGGCGTAGCGGTCGAGCAGCCGGGTGGCGGGCTCCGGGGCCGACTGCGCGCGCGCGAACGTGGGCGGGGCCATCAGCGGGCCACCGGGTAGAGCGTCGCGTCGAGCCCCTCCGGGAGGCGCGGGGCGATCGCCGCGCGCACAGCCGCGAGGGAGAGCGGGCCGGTGCGGAGCGCGATCCCGCCGTCGACCGGGACGAGCGTGGCGCCCACCCCGAACGTCCCGGGATCGGGTTCGGCAATCGGCAGGAGCGCGAACCACGGGCGTGCGAGGGTGTCGTGCTCGTCGTCACCGGCGGCCGGGACGGAAGCCCGGGTCGCCGGTGGGAGCCCGGCCCAGGTGGAGCCGCCGCCACGGGCGATCGCGAGAAGATCACCGAGGATCGCGCTGCTCGTGGCAGGCCCGCCCGCGCCGGGTCCGGCGAAGGCCACGCTCCCGACCGGGTCAGCGTCCACCTCGATCCGGTTGAGGACGCCCCCGGTCGCGCCGAGACCGCCGCGCGCCGGGACGGCAGTGGGGAGCACGGTCGCGTCGATCGATCCGCCGGGGGTCCGCTCGGTGGTGGCGACGAGCTTGAGGGTGAGGCCGAGGGCCGCTGCCCCTGCCATCTCGGCGGCGGTCACGCCGGTGATCCCGGGCCTGCCCTGCCCGCGGACAGACGGCGGCACGGCCCGGACCATGGAGGGGTCGAGCCACGTCCCGAAGGCGAGCCGGGCGAGGATGACGATCTTGTTCACCGCGTCGTCACCCTCGACATCGCCGCGGGGATCCGCCTCCGCGTAGCCGTTCGCCTGGGCCTCCGCCAGGACGTCGCCGTAGGACCGGCCCTGTTCCGCCATCTCGGTCAGGATGAAGTTGGTCGTCCCGTTCACGATCCCCCGGACCCGGCTGATCGTGTTCGCGGCGAGGTCGGCGGCCAGGGGCGAAAGCACGGGGATCCCGCCGCCGACGGCCGCCTCGAAGCGGAACGCAGCGCCCGCCTGCCGGGCGATCGCCTCCAGCTCCGGCCCGTGGTGGGCGATGAGGTGCTTGTTCGCGGTGACGACCGGCTTGCCTGCCTCCAGCGCCGCGGCAACGAGCGTGCGGGCCGGTTCGTCGCCGCCGATGAGCTCCACGACGACGTCGATCGCGGGATCGGCCACGAGGTGGGCCGGCGCGTCCGTGAGCAGGTCGGCGGGAATCCCGCGGCCGGCAGCCCAGGCGAGATCCTGCTCCGCAACCGCGGCAAGCGCGAGGCGAGCGCCATCGAAGGGCGCCAACGCGTCGGGCCGATCGAGGAGCGCGCGGACGACCGCTCCGCCGACGGTGCCGGCGCCGAGCACCGCGACGCGGAGGGGGGCGTGGGTGGACATCGGAATGATCCTAGCCGACCCGGGCTCTGCCCGGTCGACCGAGGGGGCCCTGCCCGGTCGACCGCAGAGGGCCCTGCCCGGTCGGGCGCAGGCGGCCAACGCGAGCCGCGGGCGCGGGTGCGAGCGGCTGACGCCCGCTACACTGCCGGGCGATGACCACCACGCTTCCGTCCGCGGTCCGCTGCTTCAGCGGGATCCAGCCCTCGGGCGCACCACACGTCGGCAACGACCTCGGCGCGATCCGCAACTACGTGGCCCTGCAGGATCGCTACGAGTCGATCTACTGCATCGTCGACTTCCATGCCCTCACCACCGTCCACGACGCCGAGCGCCTGCGCCGCCAGACGCGGGAGATGGCCACCGCCCTCCTGGCCCTCGGGCTCGACCCGGCGCGGTGCGCCATCTTCGTCCAGAGTCACCGGCCCGAGGTGACGGAGCTGATGTGGCTCCTTTCCACCGTGACGCCGGTGAGCTGGCTCGAGCGGACACCCTCGTACAAGGAGAAGCGCGAGAACCAGCCCGACGACGTGAACCACGGGCTGCTCACGTACCCGGCCCTCATGGCGGCCGACATCGTCCTGTACAAGGCCTCGGTGGTGCCGGTCGGCAAGGACCAGGCCGCGCACCTCGAGCTCACGCGGGAGATCGCGCGAGCCTTCAACGCCCGGTACGGCGCCACGTTCCCGGAGCCGCAGGGGGTGCACACCGAGGCCCCCGTGGTGCTCGGGACCGACGGCACTCGGAAGATGTCGAAGTCGATCGGGAACACGATCGAGATCTTCGCCCCGGCCGACGAGATCCGCCGCCAGGTCATGGGGATGGTCACCGACACGCTCCGGGTCAGGCGGACGGACCCCGGTCACCCGGAGCGCTGCAACGTCTGCCAGCTCCACCGCTTCTTCGGCGACGACTACGCCGAGATCTGGGAGGGCGAGCGAACGGCCCGGACGGGCTGCGTGGACACGAAGAAGCTCCTCGTCGAGCGGCTCCTCGCCCACTACGCGGAGGCGCGCGACCGCTACGCCGAGCTGATGGCGCACCCGGACCGGGTGGACGGGGTGCTCGAGGAGGGAGCCGCCCGCCTCAAGCCGATCGTGGACGCGACGATGGCCGAGGTCCGCGAGAAGATGGGCCTGCGGTAGGCCGTCGATCCCGGGCCGGACTACGCTGGGCAGGGATTCGTCCGCGGGCCACGCCGCGCCTCGTCGTCGAGCCTTCGTCGGCCGCGCCCGCCTCACACCGGGCCTCGTCGCTCTCGGGCTTTCGTGACACGAACGTTGTGACGGCGGGAGTCTCGGCCGAGACCCAGATCCGCCGAGAACCTTCGCCCCACGACCGATCCCGGAGAGCGCGGACCCTGGCCCGGGCGATCCCGTCGTACCAGTACTGAAATCGGCACGCGGGAGGAGCCCAACCGTCAGATCGTTCCCCCCAGGAAAGCGGACGCCGAGAACCTTCGTCCGGCGACGGAAACCCGCTGGCCCGCCCCGGCCGCACCCGGTAACCTTCGTCCGGCGACGGGAATCCGCAGACGGGAAGGTGCCCGCCCAGGTCCGGCAACGGCGGCACAGCCCGGGCGGGCGGCGCGGGTGACACGACCGGCCGGGAGGCGCTCGACGTGCACAACCCCGTCCATGGCCCGCCCTGCTACGATCGCGAGAGGCCGGGCCCGCTGGGACCGGCGAATCGGATCCCGATGGACGAACTTTCCCCGACCCCTGCTTCGAAGAACCCGCCGCCGCCCGGGATGCCGGCCCGGGCCCGGACGGCCCCGTCGGGGGCGGCCGAGGATGAGCGCCCGGATCGCCGCGCGGATCAAGCCCTGAGCAGCGCGGCGTTCTTCTCCCCACGGGAGCGGCGCTGGCTCGAGCTCGTTCTCGTCCTCGGCGCGATCGCCCTCTTCTTCGTCGTCCTGGGCCAGCTCGCCGGCGTCTGGGCCCTCTTCTCCGACCTGATCCTGGTCTTCTTCTTCGCCTGGCTGCTCGGCTTCATCCTGGAGCCGATCGCCGCCTGGCTGGCCCGGTTCATGCCCCGCGTGATCGCGGTGGCGATCGCCTACGGGGCCGTCGCGATCGCGGCCTTCGCGCTCGTGGTCATCGCCGCGTCCGCGCTCCTGGCCTCGACCACGACGTTCCTCTCGAACCTGCCCCAGTTCCAGCGCGACCTCCTGGCCCTCGTCCGGCCGCTCGGCGACTGGCTCCGGACCCTGGGCTTCGGCCAGGTGGACCTCACGGGCCAGGTCCAATCCGTCCTCGACAGCCTGGCGACCCAGGCCCAGAATCTCCTCGGGCCGCTCCAGCAGGTGGCCGTGGCCAGCCTGGGCTTCGTCGGCAACGTCTTCATCGTCTTCTTCCTGGCGCTCTTCATCTCGATCGACCGGGCGGCCATCGGCTCGTTCCTCCTCCGCCTCGTACCCCCCTCCTACACGGACGAAGCCCACCTGCTCACCGACAGCGTCGGACGGTCGTTCGGCGGCTTCATCCGGGGGATGCTCGTGGTCGGTGGGTCCTACGGCCTCCTCGCCCTCGTCTGCAACCTGGGGCTGGGCCTGGAGTACGCGGCGCTCACCAGCGCCGCCTCGGGCGTCCTGATGGCGATCCCGTTCTTCGGGCCCTTCGTGGCCTGGTCACCGCCGGTCATCGTGGCCGCGGTGACAAAGCCGGAGGTGCTCCTCCCGGCGCTCCTGATCATGGGCATCGGCTGGTTCGTCAACCAGAACATCCTCCAGCCGCGGGTCCTGGCCGGGGCAATAGGCCTGCACCCGGTCGTCGTCCTGGCCTCGGTCCTGATCGGCCTCAAGCTGTTCGGCTTCGCCGGCGCGATCTTCGGGCTTCCCGTGGCCGCGGTGATCTCCTCGTTCTTCTTCTACTTCCTGCGGCGAGGGGCGGATCACCACGAACGTTCGGTGGCAGCGCGGGCGGCCCGCCGTCTCGCCGATCGCGAGGGACGGCCGCGACGCGTTCCTCGCGAACCGAAGCCGGGCGAGGCCGAGGAGATCGACGCGGAGGACGTCGGAGGGCCGGCCGACAGCCTGCCACCCGTGGCGGGCGAGGAGCCTCGCGACGCGCGACCGATCCATCCACGGCACCCCGGGCCGTGACGAGCCGCCCCCGGATCCTCGTCACGAACGACGACGGCGTCGAGTCGCGCGGGCTGCTGGCTCTCAAGCAGGCCCTCGAGCCCCTCGGCGAGGTCCTCGTCATCGCCCCCGAGACGAACCAGAGCGCGGTCGGCCACTCGCGGACGATGTGGCGGCCGCTGCGCGTCCGCGAGCGGACACTGGCGGATGGGTCGCCGGCGTGGTCGATCGACGGGTCGCCGTCGGACGCGGTCGGCCTCGTCTTCCTGGGCCTCCTGCCGGGCCCGATCGACCTCGTCGCGAGCGGGATCAACCACGGGGCGAACCTGGGCGACGACATCACCTACTCGGGCACGGTGAGCGCGGCGATGGAGGCCGTCCTCAACGGCTGCCCGGCGTTCGCCATCAGCCACGACGACTACGCGCCCGACGACTTCGAGCTTGCCACGGCGGCCGCACGCGTGGTGGCACGCGCGATCCTGGCCCGGGGTCTCGAGCCGGCCCAGCTCCTCAACGTGAACGTGCCGGCCATCCCCCTGGCCGACTGCACCGGGATCGAGGTCGCCCGCCTCGGGAAGCGGACCTACCAGGACGAGCTCATCCGGCGCGAGGATCCTCGCGGCGTCCCCTACTACTGGGTGGGCGGATCGCCGCCGACCGGACACGCGATCCCCGGCACCGACGTGGACGCGATCCTCCACGGCAAGGTGGCGATCACGCCGATCCAGCTGGACCTGACGGCCGATCGCTTCCTGGAGCGCCTCCGCGGCTGGGACCTGACGCTCGAGGGCTGACGAACATCGCC
>JBBSAS010000112.1:0-5923 GCA_038252055.1 Candidatus Limnocylindrales bacterium | reverse complement strand
CCCACGCCGAAGGCCACCGCCCGCCCGACCGCGACACCGACGCCGCGCCCGACGGTTGGCACCCCGGCCGAAGCCACGGCGGCGCCCGTCGCCGCCTCGCCCTCGCCTTCCGCCACGGCAACCCCGGTCCCGGTCGGGGCCGTCATCACCGGGCGGGACGGCGGCGGTCCGGCCGACCCGGGCCGCGGGGGGCCCGGCGATCCACGCGGCATCGCGGCCGAGCCCACGGCGGCCGGCCCGCTCGGCGGCAGCTCGGATCTGCCGATCGCCTTCCTCGTCGCGACCGTCTCGGCGCTCGCGACCGTCGGGGCCTTCTTCCTGATTGCCGGGCGGCGGCGTCGCCGGGGCGAGGAGCCAGGCTCGGGCCAGCTCGTGCGGGGCCTGACGGCCCCGCGCCCGCCACTCCCGGCCGTGGCTGGTGCCGCCGTGGCCGCGCTGCCCATCGACCCGGGGACGGGAGGCGTGGACGTCGACCTGCCGCGCTGGCGTCGTCCGTCGCTCATCGCGGCCCGGAAGTCCGACCCCACCCGGAACGCGCCCACCGGCCCCACCGCGCTGACATTCGCCGGGGCGCCCGCCGCGGCCGAGGGCGTCGAGCGCCGCCTCGTCCGCTACCGGATCGTCCGCCTCCTCGACCGCCCGGACGAGGTGGCCGGGGCGACCGTCGGCTCGCTCGACGAGGGCGACGAGGTCGAGGTCGTTGAGCGATCGGGCCTCTACCGTCGCGTGGCGACACCGGATGGCCGCTCGGGCTGGATCCACAAGATGACCCTCGGCGATCTCGTCGCTCCACCCGAGCCGCGGGTCACGATGGACGCGGAGTTCCTCTCGACCTACCTCGAGGCTCGCGGCGACACCTGACCGGGCGCCTCCTCACGACGTCGGAGCTCGCCTGCGCGCGCGCACCGGTCGCCCGGGATCCTTGCGCAGGACCACGACGTGCTGGTGGGCGATGTTCGGGACGAACGCGCGGGGATACCCGTACGGGCGCAGCCGCGTCCCCGCCTGGTACCAGATGAGATCGCCCTTCGGCACGAGACCCGCCGCGGCCGCACGCGCCGCGAGGTCGGCGCCGGTGAAGCGGTAGACGCCGGCCACGTACGCATCGCGCACGATCACGACCGCGTAGCGGCCCGGGCGCAGGACCCGGGCGATGTCGCCGAAGGCGCGCTCCATGGCGTCCAGGTAATCGTCGTGGGATGCCGCGTTGGCGAAGTCGGCGGGATCGTCCGAGACCATCGCGTACCCGGTTCGTCGGTTCGCGTGCGCCTCCGCGAGGCGACCGCCGGCCATCGTGAGCGGCAGCTGGACCGTGTACGGCGGATCGGTGGCCACGAAGTCCACGCTGTCGTCGGCGATCGTGGGCAGCAAGCCGAGCGCGTCGCCCACGCGGAGCTCGCAGCCGTCCGCGTCGAACCCCCGCAGCCCGCCGGGGTCGGCCGTGCCCAGGTCGGCGAGGAGCGGCCCCGCCCCGTCACGCTCCGCGCGGAGGCTCTCGACGACGCCGCCGTAGACCGACGCCCAGGCCGGGTTGATCTCGAAGCCGAGCGCCCGGCGGGGTCCCCGCGCGATCGCGGCGCCGAGCAGCGTCCCCCCGACGCCGGCGAAGGGGTCGAGGACCAGCTCGCCCGTCTTCGTGAAGAACTCGATGAGGCGCGCCATGAGGCGCGGCGGCTTGTTCGCCCCGTGCCGCCTCCGGGCCGCGTGCCCGAGCTCCGAGGGGTACGCGGTCACGAGCAGCGACTTCGTGAAATAGAGCCACTCCTCGCCCGTCAGCTCGTTGAGGCTGTTGGAGGGGTGGACCTCGCGTTCCATGCCCTGGAGTATGCGGGACGGCCCGTAGAATGCCCGGCATGAGGATCGGCGGAGGTGACGCCACGCGGTTCGTGGGACGGGAGCGCGAGCTCGACGCGATCCTCGAAGCAGTCCGTGACGCGGCCGCCGGTCGATCGAGCAGCCTTCTGCTCGCGGCCCCCTCGGGGATGGGGTCGTCGCGCCTCCTCGACGCGGCCATCCGGCAGCTCCTCGGCGCCGAGCCATCGGGCGAGGCCACGCTCACCATCCTCCGCTCGGACGCGCTGCCGGCCTGGCGGGGCGCCCCGTACGCCCCGTTTCGCTGGGCCCTGGACCGGCATCTCTCCGCGCTGGAGCCCGCGGTTGCCACGCAGATCCTCGGCCCGGCCGCGGAGCTCCTCCGGCCCCTCCTGCCCGGGATGGCGGCACGACTCGCCGGCGTCCCCACACGGGAGCCGAGCCGCGAACGGCTCGCGGAACGGATCCGCGAGGCCGTCCGCGCCGTCCTCCACCGGCTTGCCGCCACCGGACCCGTCCTGCTCGTCGTCGAGGACCTCCACGTTCTCGACGCGGCCTCGCGCTCCCTCGTCGCCTTCCTGGCCCGGACCCTCGGTGACCACCCGATCCTCCTCGTCGGGACCTACCAGCCCGACGCGGTCGGGCGGGGTCACCCGTTCCGCGCGACCCTCGACGAGCTGGGCGCAGGCCCGCGCGCGCCCCGGCGCCTCGCCCTGCCGCCGCTCGACCGGGCCGAGCTCCGCGCCTTCATCGCCGCTCACGAGGGTGACCCTCCGACGGCGCCGACCCTGCTCCTCGTCGCGGAGCGCTCGGGCGGCAGTCCGCTCGTGGCCGAGGAGGTCCTGGCCGCCCGCCGCGAGCTCTCGGGCTCCTCGCTGACGCTCCCCCTGGAGCAGCTTGTCGTCGCCCGAGCGGCCCTCCGGAGCCCCGAGTGCCGCCGCGCCATGCGCATCCTCGCGGTTGCCGGCGGCCCCCTGCGCCTCCCGGAGCTGGCGGCGGTGGCGGCAGCGTACGACGTGGAGGTGGGTCGACCCGCACCGCGATCGGCGGCGCCCCGCCGCCGAGGAGCCGCCGGCACGGATGGCGACCTCGCCGCCGGCATCGAGGAGGCGATCGAGCACGGGTTCGTCACTCCGCTCGGGGGTGCGATCGGGGCGCATCCACCGGTCCGTCCCGGGCGGGAGCGACGGGGGCGGGACGGCACGGGACGCGACGGCACGGGACGCGGCGGCGGGGCCCACGTGCGGATCCGTCATGAGCTCCTCGCCCAGGGGCTCGTCGCCGACCTCCTCCCCGGCCCGCGGCGGCTGATGCATGCGTCCGTCGCCTCGGTCCTCGAGGGGCACCCGGTCGAGGTCGGACGCCACTGGCATCGTGCCCACGAGGCCGGGCGAGAACTCGCCGCGGAGAGCGCGGCCGCCGCCGCGGCAGAAGAGGTCGGAGCCTCTGCCGACGCCCTCGTCCACCTCGAGCGTGCGATCGAGCTTGCCGGCGCACCCGTGGCCACCGGGATCATCGACGCTGCCGGCCAGCTCGACCTGCTCCTCCGCGCGGCGGACGCCTCGGACGGGGTGGGGGACGCGGGCCGCGCGGCGGCCTTCGTGGAGTCCGCCATCGCCCGGCACCCCGATCCGCGGGACCGGATCGCCCGGGCCACCCTCACCGAGCGCCTCGCGGCATTCGCCGGCGCCGGTGGCGACCGCGACGCGGCGCTCGCAGCGTACGAGCGCGCCCTCGAGCTCCTCCCGACCACGCCGAGCCCGGCGCGAGTCCGGCTCCTCGCCTCGACCGCCCAGGTCCGCATGCTCGAGGGCGCCTTCTCCGACGCGGGCCGGGTCGCCGCCCTCGCGATCGACACGGCCCGGCAGGCCGGTTCGGAGGCCCGCCCGTGGCTTGCCCATGCGACCTGCACGCTCGGGGTGGTCGACAGCTGGCTCGGCCGGCCCGAGGCGGCGGTGGCGCACCTCGAGGAGGCCCTCGCGATCGCGGTCGAGCTCGGGCGCCTCGACGATGCATTCCGCGCTCGCGCCAACCTCGCCACGGCGCTCGATCTCCAGGGGAGGCGAGCGGAGGCGATCGACGTCTCGCGCCAGGGGATCGCCGCCGCGGAGGCCGATGGCCTCGAGGTCGCCCACGGCAACATCCTCCGGGGCAACGCGGTGGACGCGCTCGTCAGTCTCGGTCGGTGGGACGAGGCCCGCGAGATGGCCGAGCGCGCGCTCGCCTGGGCGCCCTCGGGGATGCCGTTCGTCATCGCCGCCCTCGGGCTCGCGATCGTGGAGACCGAGACGCGGGCCGGCGAGACGGCCGCCGCCCTGCTCGGGCGCCTCTTCCTCGAGCTCGAGACGATCCAGGACACGCAGTCGGCCGTCCCGGCCTATGAGGCCGCCGCCTCCCTCGCCCTGTGGCGCGGCGACCTCGCGGATGCCTCACGGGCGGTCGGTGCCGCGTGGGCACGGGTCCGCGGGACCGAGCACTGGGCGCTGGCGGCGCGCACGGCGGCGGCGGCCATGGCGGTCGCCGACGCACGCGCCCGCGCTGCGCTCGAACGTCGCCACGAGGCGGAAGCCACGGGCGCCCGCAGCTGGGCCGACGGGATCCTTTCCGAAGCCGTGCGCATGGTGGACGAATCCGGTGTCCCGGCCGACTCCTGGCTTCGGCGCCAGGTGGACGCGGATCTCGCTAGTGCCCGGGCCTTCCGCGCCCGTCTCGCGGGGCGCGATGATCCCGGCGCGTGGGCAGCCGTTGCGGGCCGCTGGCGGGCCGTCGATCGCGTCTATGACTTGGCCCGGGCGCTCTTCTACGAGGCCGAAGCGCACCTCGACGGGGGCGCCCAGTCCGGTGCCCGGCGAGCCGGCCGCGACGAGGCGCGGGCGCCGCTGCTCGAGGCGGTCGGGATCGCCCTGGCGCTCGACGCGCAGCCGCTCCTGCGGGCGCTCGGGGACCTGGCCGCTCGCTCGCGGATCGCGCTCCCGGAGCCCGCGCGCGAGCGCCTGGCGACGCTCGGTGCGGAGAGCGGCGGTAGTACGGCGGATGCCGAGGTTGGCGCTCCGCCGCCGATCGACCGCCGGTCCACCCTGTCGCCGCGGGGCGAGACCGCCACGGCCGCGTCGTTCGGCCTCAGCCCCCGCGAGCGCGGCGTCCTCGCGGAGATCGTGGCCGGACGAACGAACCGCCAGATCGGCGAGCGCCTCTTCATCAGCGAGAAGACCGTCGGGGTCCACGTCGGCAACATCCTCGCCAAGCTCGGCGTGGGTGGCCGGGTGGAGGCGGCCACGGTCGCCCTTCGACTCGGCCTGGTGGACGAGCTGCTCGAGAGCAGCAAGAAGCCCGGACCTCGCGGTCCGGGCTCCCGAGGGCGGCGCGGCGGCGCCGCCTGATCGCGCGTCGCGGCCTGCCGGCCGCGGTGGCGAGGCCCTAGAAGTTCTTCATGTACGCCGGCAGGTACGCCAGCGCCGGCAGGTTCGCCAGGCCGATGACGGCAGCGGCCGTCGCCAGGCCCAGGAGGCGGGTCTTCAGTCCGTGCTTCATGCGAGTTCTCCCTGGGCGTGAGTGCCCGATGAGTCCGGCAAGGGGTTGACGACCCTCTCGCGCCACTCGAGGGTCGCCGGTCGTGGCGCGTGGACCGAACCTACGACCGGGCACCCCCGGCGGGGAATGGGCCGTTGGTACGGGGTCCCCGCCTTGGCGTAGTACTTCCGGGCTACGCGAGGTGCCCAGGTGGTGCGGTCCGTCACCCGCGGGTGCTCTGGCCGCCCCGTCGGGTGTTCTCCCCGCCGAGGCGGCGGGTGCCCCGGCCGCCCCGGATGACCGCCCGGGTGCGCCGTCGCGGCCCGCCGGACGGTGGCGGCATCGAGCGGCCCGCGCTACAATCCCGGGGCTCTGCTCAACGAGCACCTCGGTCGGGGCGTGGCGCAGCTTGGTAGCGCGCATCGTTCGGGACGATGAGGTCGGAGGTTCAAATCCTCTCGCCCCGACCAATGCACCTTAATCCGAACTTCCAGCGCCGGCCGAGGCTGATTGCGCCAGTTTCCCGATCAGGTTCTCCTCCAGACGGCTGTTGCACGGTGCAGGATGTAGCCATGAATAGGGTTGACAGATCGGCGCTGTG
>JBBSAS010000111.1:0-5937 GCA_038252055.1 Candidatus Limnocylindrales bacterium | reverse complement strand
CGAGGACGTCGCGGCGGCCCGCGGGATCGAGCGCGCTCACCGGCTCGTCGAGGAAGAGGACCGCCGGCCGGGCCAGCATCGCCTGGCCGATGCCGAGGCGCTGGCGCATCCCGCCGGAGTAGACGCCGATCCGGCGGCGGGCCGCATCGGTGAGACCGACGATCCCGAGCACCTCGTCCACGCGCGATCGGAGGGCGGACCCCGCCAGCCCGTAGGCGTGTCCGACGAACTCGAGCAGCTCGCGCCCGGTCATCCAGCCGTAGTAGCGGGGATCCTGGTCCAGGTATCCGATCCGGCCGGCGAGGTGCAGGCCGCCCCGGCCGACGTCGACGCCGGCGACGGTCGCCGTGCCCGCGGTCGGGCGACCGAGGCCCGCGAGGAGGCGGAGCGTCGTGGTCTTGCCTGCCCCGTTGGGGCCGAGGAAGCCGAAGACCGAGCCGGCCGGGACGTCGAGGTCGAGATGGTCGAGCGCGATGACCTTCCCGTAGTGCTTCGTGAGCCCGCGAACCTCGATCGCCGCCGCGGCGACGGCGTCGATCGAACCGGCGATCGCGCCGGGCAGGGGAGGTGCCGTGGCCGGCGCCCCGCTCACGCGTCCTCTCGCCCGACGAGGAAGTAGAGGATCGGGCCGATCAGGTTGACGAAGATGATGATCAGGGCCCAGACGACCTTGCTGTCGCCCTTGACCCGGCGCTCCGGCCGTGTGAGGTCGTAGAGGCCCCAGACGAGGAGCCCGAGCTGGATGATGACGATCGGGACGAGGACGAGGAGGAGTGTCGAGTTGATGCTCATGGGATGACCTCCAGTGCAGGGGTGCAACGCGGCGTCGGGATCAGGCCTCGGCTTCGGCGGCCACGGCGAGCATGCGGTCGACGTCGAGCGAGGCCGACACGATCGCCTTGATCGTCTCGATCTTCTCGCGGTCCGCCGCGTGCGTCTTCACGAGGAGGTCGTGGACGTCCGAGGCGACGGAGTACGTGTCCTCGTGGATGAAGCAGGCGAACATCTCGGCGCCCCGGATCTCCTCCACGATCTCGGGCCGGGGGCGGTACCCCGAGACGACGAACCCGACGTTCGCGGGCTCGGCCTCGCCGCGGATCACCTCCGGCCGCCGCATCTCCAGCCGGTGCGCCCGCGAGAGCGCGACGATCACGTCCTCCCGGTCCCCGGCGACGATGACGATCCGCCGGCCCCCGACACGCTGGAGGATGTGATGCGGCTGCATCGCCGCCACGCTGATCCCCCCGACCACTTCGTCGAGGTCACGACCCTCGCTGAGCAGCTCCGCCCCCGTCCCCTCCAGGATCATCGCGAGGGACGGATGGGAGAGGAGCGGGCGGTACGGGATAACGCCGAGAAGGGCGATGCCATGCAGGGCGAGCCCCTTCTCGAGGATCGCCCGGATGCCCGGCTGGGCCTCCACGTCCACCTTGTTGACGATCGCTCCGGCCACCGGCACGCCGTGGGCGGCAAAGTGGCTCGCGTTGAGGACGATCTCGTCGATCGGGCGCCCCACGCCACCCTCGCTCACGATGACCGCGGGGGTCCCGAGGAGGGCCGCGACGACGGCGTTCGAGAGACCGATCACCGCGCCGACGCCGGCATGCCCGGTCCCCTCGACGAGGAGGATGTCGGTATGCGAGGCAAAGCTCCGGTGGGCGGCCGTGATCCGGGCGCCGAGGTCCTCGACGACCTCCCCGGCGATGTACCGCTTGGTGAGCCCGCGCTCGATGTGGACCGGGCTCATCACCGGCAGCGGGTCCGGGAGGTCGAAGACCGCGCGCATGAGGACGGCATCCTCGTCGGCGGGGATGCCAGAGTTGCGGTCCACGACGGTCCGCTGGCCGACCGGCTTCGTGAAGCCGGCGCGGAGACCCTCGCGGATGAAGAGGTTGAGCAGGCCGAGTGAAGCCGTCGTCTTACCCCGGTTCTGGCCGGTCGAGGCCAGGTAGAGGTGGCGCATCAGGGGAGCGGCCGGCCGCCGGAGCCGGTGGCGCGGACGGCGCTCAGCGCGAGGCCGTTCGGCGCTCGACGAGCGCGAGGGCCTCGTGGAGGCGGGCGATCGTCTCCGGGTCCACGCCGTCGGGCTCGAGGTGGGGGCCGAGGCGCTCGAGCACGTCGCCGACCAGGCCGAGGAAGACGCCCGCGTCGGCGACGAAGAACTGGGGCTCGTTGTTGTAGCGGACGAGGGTCAACCGACCCTGGAGGACCCGCCGATCCTCGAGGTGGGCGACCTGCGTCGCGAAGCTGTGCCCCTGGATCCCGTCGGGGTTGTTGAGGTAGTTCAGGGCGTTGTCGATCGCGAGACCGAAGCGAGCCCGCCACTCCGTGAGCCGCTCGAGGATCTCGGGCGCGATCCGCACCTCGCCGACCTCGTCGAAGACCTCGGGCGCCACGGTGAGCAGCCCGACGAGCGTGGAGCCGGGCCGGGCGCCGAGCATCACCTGGAGCGACCGCTCGAGGGTGAAGACCTCGGAGTCGAACCGCGGGCTCGTGATGACGTCGGTGAGGAGGTCCTCGACGTTGTCGAGGACGGCCGAGTCCGCCATCGCGCCGCCGAGGTGGAGGATCTCCTCCTTGAACAGGAACTTCTCTTCGTGGTCGAGCATGGGGCGATGGTACCTCACCGAATCCGTGGGCCCCGGCCTTTCGACCGAGGCCCACGGACGGTGCAGCCGGCGGCGGATGCCGCGCAGGGTTACGGGTAGAGGCCGCGCATCGTGGTTGTCTCGGCGACCCGTCGTACGGCGAGGAGGTAGGCGGCCGTCCGCATGCTGACTCCCTCTCGCTGCGCCATCTCGTAGGTCTCGTCGACCGCCCGCGTCATGATCTCCTTGAGCCGGTCGTTGATGGCCGCCTCCGTCCAGTGATCGCGGTTCAGGTCCTGGACCCACTCGAAGTAGCTGACCACCACACCACCGGCATTGCACAGGATGTCGGGGACCAGGAGGACGCCGTTGCGCTGGAGGATCTCGTCCGCCTCGGGCGTGGTCGGGCCGTTGGCCGCCTCGGCCACCACCTTCGCCTTGATATCGCCCGCGTTCCGGCCGGTGATCACGCTCTCCATCGCGGCGGGGACGAGGATGTCGCAGTCCATCGTGAGCAGGTCGGCTGGGTGGACCGGCTCGGTTCCGGGCAGACCGACGATCGTTCCGTGCTCGCCGGCCCAGGCGAGGGCGCGGTCGACGTCGATCCCGCGGTCGTTCGCCACCGCCCCGAACACGTCGCCGATGGCGATGATCTTCACGCCCTTGTGGCGCACGGAGTCCGCGAACCAGGAGCCGACGTTGCCGAACCCCTGGAGGACAGCGCTGCGGCCCTCGAGGTCCATGCCGATGGACCGGGCAGCAGCCTCCAGGATGATCGTGACCCCCCGACCCGTCGCCTCCCGTCGACCTTCCGACCCTCCGAGGCTGACCGGCTTGCCGGTGACGACAGCGGGCACCGTGTATCCGGCGTGCATTGAATAGGTGTCCATCATCCAGGCCATGATCTGCGCGTTGGTCCCGACGTCCGGGGCGGGGATGTCACGGTCCGGCCCGATGAGGACGCTGATCTCGGTCGTATAGCGGCGGGTAAGGCCCTCGAGCTCCCTGAGCGACAGCTGCCCGGGATCGACGACGACACCGCCCTTGCCACCGCCGAAGGGAATCCCCACGACCGCGGCCTTCCAGGTCATCCACATGGCCAGGGCCTTGACTTCGTCGAGAGTCACGTCCTGGTGGTAGCGGAGGCCACCCTTGGCCGGGCCGCGGCCGAGGTTATGCTGGACCCGGTAGCCGGTGAAGACGCGGACAGTCCCGTCGTCCATGTGGACCGGGAAGTGCACGGTCAGGGCGCGCCTCGGCTCACGGAGGATCGCGCGGAGTCCGAGGT
Source organism: Candidatus Limnocylindrales bacterium (assembly GCA_038252055.1). Taxonomy (GTDB): domain Bacteria; phylum Chloroflexota; class Limnocylindria; order Limnocylindrales; family CSP1-4; genus CTSoil-043. The sequence continues at coordinate 2,061 of JBBSAS010000111.1, read as the reverse complement.
CCAGGTTGAGGTGCTCGGCCGCGAGGTCGAACTGGCGCTGGGCGACTTCCCAGGCGTTGATGACCGGCGTCGCCTGCTCGATGGCCATGATGAGCCAGATCCTCCTACCCGGGGCCCCCGTTGGATGCCGCCGTTGGTTCCACTCCGCGATGGGCGTCCTGCTGCCGCCTCCGGGGCGGCTCCGGCCGCGTCGCGACCCAGCTGCGAATGGGCAGGTCAGGGCAACGCGACACCTGTCACACCGGGCCCGATCATCGAGGCCGACGATCTCGGCCGCCTAGGGCCGAACGGTGATGCTCCCCGTGCAGATCGGCCCGCGAATTCGGGCGCAATGGTCCCGCTATCGGGTCGAACCGTATCGCAACCAAGCTTCGCACGCCCGGCACGACGAGCCGGCGCGACCGTCCGAACGGGCGCCGGCAATCGTGCGCTGCGCGTCAGCGGCGGAGGAGGAACGCCGCGCCGAGGAGGCCCGGACCCAGGTGGGGGCCGGTAGAGGCGCCGATCAGCCCCGTCGATACCCGGTCGGGATCGATGCCGCCTGGAACGCGATCGCGGATCTCGGCCCCGAACGCCTCGACGTCGGCCGGACCGCTGGCCGGGGTATGGAGGATCGCCAGTCGCTCGAGCGGCCGCTCGGTGATCAGCTCGAGCGTACGCGCCCGGGACTTCGCCCAGGTCCGCGGCTTCTCGTGCATCATCACGGTCCCGTCGCGGACGGTGATGATCGGCTTCACCGAGAGGACCGTCCCGATCGCGGCACGGGCGGCCGAGAGCCGACCGCCTTTCCGGAGGTAGTCCAGGGTGTCGACGGACACGTAGAGGTCGATGTCGTGCACGCGGGCCTTGACGCCGACCGCCACCTCGGCGGGTGCGGCACCGGTCCCGGCCAGCTCGGCGGCGACGACTGCGAGGATGCCCTGCCCCATCGAGGTCGTCCGGGTGTCGATGACGTGGATCTCCCGGTCCGGCAGTGACTGGGCCGCCAGGGTCGCGCTCTGGAAGGTCGCCGAGAGCTCGGTCGAGATCGTCAGGCAGACGATCCCCTCGACCCCCTCCGCGAAGCAGGCCTCGAACGCCTCGCGGAAGGTCCCCGGCGACGGCGCCGCGGTCGTGGGAAACGGCGCGCCGGGGGCGGTCAGGCGAGCCCAGAACTCCTCGGTCGAGAGGTCGACGCCGGCCTGGAACTCGGCGGATCCGAACCGCACGTAGAGCGGGACGATCCGGATCCCGTGCCGGGCGGCCATCCCGGGGGCCACGTCCGAGGTGGAATCCGTGACGATGGCGACCCGTCGCATGATGGCTGCCTCGCTGCTGGCGCCGCGGCACGGCGCGTGGACACCGGGCACGTCGAGCCCGCAACCAGATGATAGGTCCGGCCCGGGCGGCTGACCATGCGTACAATCGCCCGATGGACCGCACCCCTGCGGGCTCCGCCTTGGCGACCCCCTCGCGCCCCCTCGTCCCCGCCATCCTCGTGCGGGGTGTCCGCGGAGCCGTGGTGGCCCCGCACCACCTCGCGACAACGGCCGGCCTCGGGATCCTCCGCGCCGGCGGGAGCGCGGTGGACGCTGCGATCGCGACGAACGCCGCGCTGGCGGTCGTGTTCGGCGAAGCCTGCGGGATCGGGGGCGACGCGTTCTGGCTCATCTGGGACGAGGCCGGCGGGGCGGAGGTCGCACTCAACGGCTCGGGGCGCTCGGCGGCCGCAGCCGACGCGGCGACGCTCCGGGCGCAGGGGCTCGAAACGCTCCCCTACCGCGGGCCCCTCACGATCACCGTGCCCGGGGCCGTCCGCTCCTGGGGCGACGCCCATGCCCGCTTCGGGCGGCTGCCGTGGGCAGACCTCCTCGCCCCCGCGATCGAGCTCGCGGCGGGCGGCTTCCCGGCCGATGAGGCGTTCATCCGGGCCGTCGAGGCCGCCGCCCCGATCTTCGCGCGAGAGCTCGGCGAGGGTGCGCGGGGATGGTCATCGGTCTACCGGCCCCATGGCCGGCCCTGGCGCCCCGGCGAGCGGGTGGTCCTGTCTGCCCTTGCCGCCACCCTCGAGCGGCTCGCGGT
>JBBSAS010000110.1:0-5965 GCA_038252055.1 Candidatus Limnocylindrales bacterium | reverse complement strand
GCCGGGGTCGCCGCGCCTCCGTGTGGTCGGCCCCACCCGCGGCTGGCTCACCCCGGGGGCGGGCGGCGGCCACACGGCCGCCCCCGGCCCATCTCTACCCGGAAGGAACGCGGTGTCCCGCCCGATCGCGGCCGGCCTGTCCTGCCGATCCCTCCCATCGCTCGTGCGCGGGTGATCCGATGCTCCGTTACGTGGTGCGCCGGCTGATCCAGGCGATCCCGATCATTATCGGGATCAGCATCATCGCGTTCCTCATCGTCCATCTCGCCCCCGGCGACCCGTTCGACCGCTTCCGCTCGAACAAGGTCTCGCCGGAGGTCATCGAGAACCTGCGCCGGGTCTACGGGCTCGACCAGCCGCTCCTGATCCAGTTCTGGAAGTGGTTCAGCACCTTCTGGACCTTCCCATGGGACAACACGGCCTGGGGCTACTCGATCACCGACGGGCTGCCCGTCCGCGACAAGGTCTTCGAGCGGATCCCGAGCACGCTCCAGTTGATGGGCGTCTCGCTCATCGCGACGGTCGTCATCGCGATCCCCGTCGGCATCCTCGGCGCGGTGAAGCAGTACAGCGTGGCCGACAAGGCGATCGCTGTTGCCACGACGATCGGCTACGCGCTCCCCACGTTCTGGCTCGGCATCATCCTTCGCCAGATCCTCGCCCAGCGGTTCGATCTCTTCCCCCTCTTCGGGAAGAACTCGTTCGGGCAGGAGGGCGATCTCCTGGACCTCGCCTGGCACCTCTTCCTGCCGGCGCTCACCCTCACGATCGTGGGGGTTGCCGGATGGAGCCGCTACATGCGTGCGTCGATGCTCGAGGTGCTCCGCGCCGACTACATCCGGACCGCCAGGGCGAAGGGCCTCGCCTCGTCACGGGTCATCTTCAAGCACGCGCTCCGCAACGCCCTCATCCCGATCGTCACGCTGCTGGGCCTGACGATCCCGACCCTCCTGACCGGCGCGGCGATCACCGAGACGGTCTTCTCGTGGCCCGGGCTCGGCTATCTCGGCGTCTCGTCGGTGACCGAGCGCGACTACCCGGTCGTCCTCGCCTTCACGATGATCGGCGGGGCGATGGTCATCGTCGGCAACCTCCTCGCCGACATCCTCTACGCGGTCGTCGACCCGCGGATCAAGTACTAGGGGCGCCACGATGGAGAGCAGCCAGAGCACCCCGCTCCCCGGCGGCACCGCACCGGCGGTCGACGAGGTCGACCTCACCCCGGTCCGCACGTACTGGCAGCTCGTCCGCCAGCGGTTCGTGCGCCACCGCCTCGCGGTGATCGCCTTCTTCCTCATGGCGATCCTCGTCGCGGCCGCGATCTTCATTCCGTTCCTCTCGGGGAACGCCTGGGCCCAGACCTCGCTCGAGCGGATCAACCAGCCGCCCTCGCTCACCGCGCCGCTCGGCTACGACAACCTCGGTATCAATACGTTCGCCCGCCTGATGAAGGGCCTTCAGACCTCGCTCTTCATCGGCCTCGCCGCGGTCATCGTGATCGTCGGGATTGGCGTCACGGTCGGGGCGATCGCCGGGTTCGCCGGCGGATGGGTTGACAACGTGCTGATGCGAATCGTGGACATCGTCCTCTCGATCCCGACGTTCTTCCTCATCATCATGCTCGTCGCCTTCTGGGGGACCGGCAACGTCTGGGTCATCATCATCGCGATCGGCCTGACCGGCTGGACGACGGCCGCCCGCCTCGTGCGGGCCGAGTTCCTCTCCCTCCGGGAGGTCGACTTCGTGCAGGCGGCGCGGGCCCTCGGTGCACCCGACCGCCGGATCGTCCTGCGGCACATGATTCCGAGCGCGATGGCGCCCGTCGTCGTGGCGGCCACCCTCGGGATCGCCGACTCGGTGGTCGTCGAGGCGTCCCTCTCGTACCTCGGCTTCGGGATCACGCCCCCCGACGCGAGCCTCGGGAACATGCTCACGAAGGCCCAGGATTTCTTCTACCGCGACCCCGCGCTCGCCTGGTACCCGGGCATCACGCTGGTGCTCGTCGTTCTTGCGGCGAGCTTCCTCGGCGACGGGCTGCGCGATGCGCTCGATCCCCGTCAACGCGTCGAGTCGAACTGATGAGCGTGCTCGAATCCGTGCCCCGGAGCCCCGACGGCGGCGATCTCCTCGCGATCGAGAACCTTCGGACCCACTTCTTCACCCAGGACGGCGTCGTCAAGGCGGTGGACGGTGTCAGCTTTTCGATCGGTCACGGCAGGACGATGGGCGTCGTCGGCGAGTCCGGCTGCGGGAAGAGCATCACCGCGCTCTCGGTCATGCGCCTCATCGAGCGCCCGGGACGGATCGTCGAGGGCTCGATCCGGCTCTCGGGCCGCGATCTCGTCACGCTCTCCGACGACGAGATGCGCGACGTCCGCGGCAACGCGATCGCGATGATCTTCCAGGAGCCGATGACCTCGCTCAACCCGGTCTTCACCTGCGGCGACCAGATCACGGAGGCGATCGCGCTCCATGCCGGGCTGCCGCGGGGCGAGGCAGCGGCCCGGGCGATCGAGATGCTCTCCCAGGTGGGGATCCCCGATCCGGCCCGCCGGGCCCGCGAGTACCCGCACCAGCTCTCGGGCGGGATGCGCCAGCGCGTGATGATCGCGATGGCCCTCTCGACGAATCCCGAGCTTCTGATCGCCGATGAGCCGACGACCGCGCTCGACGTCACGATCCAGGCGCAGATCCTCGAGCTCATGAAGACGCTCCGAGAGCGAAATCGGATGGCGATCATGCTCATCACCCACGACCTCGGGGTGATCGCCGAGATGGCGGACGACGTCGTCGTCATGTACGCCGGCAAGCTCGTCGAGACCTCGTCGATCATCACGGTCTTCGAGCAGCCCCACCACCCCTATTCGAAGGGGCTCCTCGCCTCGATCCCCCGGATGGGGGAGCGGCGCCAGCGCCTCGAGGTGATCTCGGGCGTCGTGCCGAACCCGCTCAACCTTCCCGCCGGATGCCTCTTCAAGCGGCGCTGCCCGTACGCGATGCCGATCTGCGACGTGCCGCCGCCGCTCCAGGAGATCTCCCGCGGCCATCTCTCCCGCTGCTGGCTGACGCCGGAGGGCGGCCCGCCCGCGGTGGGCGCCGACCCGGATCGCGCGACGGCCGAGGAAGCCGCCGCGGCCCTGAGCGTCGAATCATGAGCGAGATCGAGATGAAGACGATGCCCGAGACTCCCCCGGCCGCGCCGCCTGCCGAGCCCGCCGAGGGGGAGACGCTCCTCCGGGTGGAGAACCTCGTCAAGCACTTCGAGATTCGCGGGGGCCTGCTGGGGATCAGCAAGGTCGGCGCCGTCCGGGCCGTGGACGGCGTCTCGTTCAGCGTCCGCAAGGGCGAGACGCTCGGCCTGGTCGGGGAGTCGGGCTGCGGCAAGACGACTCTCGGCAAGGTGATCCTCCGCCTGATCCCGGCGACCTCGGGGCGGGTGACGGTCAAAGACCGGGTCCTCTTCGACGTGCCGACGGCCGCCGAGCGGAAGGCCGGCCGCCGCGCGTCGGCCCTCTCCGGCGAGGAGATGAAGCGGGCGCGACGCGACCTCCAGGTGGTCTTCCAGGACCCGTATGCGAGCCTCAACCCCCGGATGTCGGTCGGCGAGATCGTGGGCGAGGGGCCGCTCGTCCACGGGCTCACCGACAAGGGGAAGCGCGAGGACCTCGTGCGCGAGCTGCTCGCCCGCGTCGGCCTCAACCAGAGCCACATCCACCGCTATCCCCACGAGTTCAGCGGCGGCCAGCGCCAGCGGATCGGGATCGCCCGCGCCCTGGCCCTCAACCCGGACTTCATCGTCTGCGACGAGCCGGTCTCGGCGCTCGACGTCTCGATCCAGAGCCAGGTCCTCAACCTGCTCGACGACCTCCAGCAGGAGCTCGGCCTCACGTACCTCTTCATCGCCCACAACCTGGCCGTCGTGGAGCACATCAGCGACCGGGTGGGCGTGATGTACCTGGGGACGATCATGGAGCTCGCGGGCGTTGACGAGATCTACGCCGCGCCGGCCCACCCGTACACGGTGGCGCTCCTCTCGGCGGTCCCGGACCCGAACCCGCGGAACCGGAAGAAGCGAATCATCCTGAAGGGCGACATTCCGTCGCCGGCGAACCCGCCCGGCGGGTGCCGCTTCCACACCCGCTGCTGGCTCCGCGAGCAGCTCGGCAATCCCGAGCGCTGCGAGGCGGAGGTGCCGGTCCTGCGGGAGATCCGGCCCGGCCACGAGACCGCCTGCCACTTCGCCGAGGACGTGACCCCGGAGTCGGTGGGAGCCGCCGCCCGCTCGTCGACCGCCGCCGGCTGACGGACGGCTCCCGGCAGGCGCCGTCCGGCGTCGCCCGGGCCCCGGTCGATGCCGCGCTACGCCGTTCGGTGCGGCCAGGAGCCCGCGAGCGCCGGGAGGATGACCTCGTCCACGAGCCGCGCGGTCGCGCGGCCGTCGGCGACGTCGAACGAGGCGGACCGGAACGCCTCCACGCGGGTGCGGTCGAAGACACCGGTGCGCAGGAGGGCCGCGAGCTCGTCCGTCGTCGCGACGATCGGCCCCGGCGCCTCGGCGCGGAAGTCGAAGTAGAAGCCCCGCTCACGCTCGTAGGCTTCGATGTCCGGTGCGAGGACGAGGATCGGCCGGCCGAGGAGGGCGAACTCGTAGATGGCGCTCGAGTAGTCGGTCACGAGGACGTCGGCCACGAGCATCAGCTCGTTGAGGTCGCGATGACCGGAGACGTCGATCGCGAACCCTACCAGGGACGGGTCGATCGCCAGCTGGTCGCGGACGAAGGGGTGGAGGCGCAGCAGGACGACGTGGTCGTCGCCGAGCATTTCGTGGAGGCGGGCGACGTCGAGATGGCCCGCATCGCGGGCGTCGGTGACCCGGTCACCGCGGAAGGTCGGGGCATAGAGGACGACGCGCCGGCCCTCCGGGATCCGGTAGCGGTGTCGGAGGTCGGCCTCGACCCGGGCGATCCGCTCCCGGTCGAAGAAGAGGTCGGTCCGGGGAATCCCGAGGCGGGAGGTGAACCGGTCGAGGGGCTGCCGGAACGCCTCCGCGTAGTGCGGTGCGACGGCCATCGACGAGACCAGGCAGAGATCGTAGTTCGCGTGGATCGGCACCTGGCGCACCATCGCCTCGTCGGCGCCGAACGAGCGGTCGAGGACGCTGTAGCCGAACTTCTTGAACGCCCCGCAGGCGTGCCAGGCCTGGACGAACGTCGTCCCAGGGCGCGGCCGCACGACGTAGATCGGGAAGTAGTAGTCGTCGACGACGACGACGCGGGCGCGGGCGAGCTGGTAGCCGGCCCGGATCGCCGGGCCGATCGCCGCGATCCGACCGCGCCAGCCCGACGCGGGCCGGTGGGCGAGGACGACGACGGGGACCGGCGGCTGCCGCTGTGCCAGCTTCTCGCGGATGAACTCGAGGTTTCCCCCGAGTCGGGCGGCGTGCGAGGTGGCGAGCACGACCCGGGGCGCGAGGGGAAGGAGCGAGCCGATGAGGAAGCCGACCCGGACGAGCGCGATCCGGAGCCGGACGATCGCGCCGCTCATTGGAGCACCCTCATCGCGGGACGGGGCGTCCCGGGTCGCGTCCGCCCGAGCCCGGGGTCCCTGCGCCGCGCCCGCGCGCCTCCGGCCCGTCGGCGCCGACGATGAGATCCACCACCCGGTCGGTGGAGCCACCGTCGTGGTGGCTGAAGTGGCGAGCGGCGAACGGGGCGACCTTCTCCGCGTCGAATTCGTCGCGCCGGATGGCGTCGAGGAGCTCGTCCGAGGTCCGGACGATCCGGCCGGGAACGAAGGATTCGTACGGCTCGTAGAAATCGCGGCCGGCCACGTAGTCGTCGAGATCGTAGGCGTAGAAGAGCATCGGGCGGTCGAGCGTGGAGAACTCGTAGACGATCGAGGAGTAGTCGGTGACGAGGAGATCCACCGCGAAGAGGAGGTCGTTGACGTCGATCGACGTCCGCTG
>JBBSAS010000109.1:0-5970 GCA_038252055.1 Candidatus Limnocylindrales bacterium | reverse complement strand
GGCGCTACGGAACGAATGGGCCAGTCCGGGGGCCCCTGGCGGGCGACTGGCCCGTCGTCAGCGCGTTGCGCGGGTGTGCCATCCGGCAACCCAGCCCACGTGCCGGCCGGCGAGGACCCGGTACCAGGTCCGCCCGGCCCGGTCCTTTGTCGAGCGCAGCACTCCGAGCGTCGTGCCCTTGCGCAGGACGTCGCGGACACCTGACGACGTTCGGGCATCCTTCCGCAGGTTGAGGGCATCGGTCGTCACGATCCGTCGGGCGACGACCTTCGCCTTCGCGGCCGCGAGGATCTTCGCGGCGTTCGAGGACGGCGAAGCCTTCTTCGCCGCGGCGACCGTCACCGACCCGCCCGAGAGGCCGGTCCGGATGTACGTCGTGAACCGCGTGGTGAGGGCGTGGACCGTCGTGACCCGGACGCCGGAGACGAGCGTGCTGACGACCTTGCCGTTGCCGAGGTAGATCCCGACGTGGGAGCCGTTGCCCCAGACGGCGACGTCACCGCGGTGCCCGCGCGAGGTCGTGAGGTGGTGGGCTCGGGCCCAGCGGAGGAGCGCCGATCCGCTCCGGTAGCGGCCGTTGCCGATCGCCTTCAGTTGGCCCGCTCGCGCGAACGCGTAGTGGACGAGGCCTGAGCAATCGAAGGCCCGGGGCCCGGTGGCTCCGTAGACCCACGGATCGCCACGCTGGGCCAGCGCGATCGCGACGACGCGATCGGCGGGTGACGCGGCCGCGGCCGGCGTGGGCGGCTGGACGGAGATGAGGACGAATGCGACCAGGGTGGCCGCGACGAGCGCCCGGAGGCGTGCAGTGCCGAGCAACCGTGCTCCCTTCTGCCAGGACACCGCGGTGCATGCCACGATGGCGATGGGCTGGTGCCGCCCGGCAGGAGGGGACCGCGCGAGAGCGCGGTGGGGAAGAGGGGGTCGCGCAGGAGCGCGAGACCACGCCGTTGGGACGGCGCGGGCACCGACCGGTTCGGACGGCGCACGGCAGGACGGTCCTGCCGGGGCGGCGAATCTTCGGTTTCGGATCCCGTGCTGCCGGGGGGAGCCCCTCGGTCGGGGCGAAGGATAGACCCGTCGCCCAAATCGTGTCGAGCAGCCGTCGAGCGGCCTCCGACACGCTGCCGCCGGCCCGCAGTTCCCGCCGGCCCGCCGGCCCGCCGGCCCGCAGTTCCCGCCGGCCCCCGGCCGACGCCAACGGTCGCGTGCCCGCGATCAGGGGAGGGCGGCGATGAGCACCTGCGCCCCCGGTGCGGGGACCAGGTCGTAGGGGTGCGCCGCGGCGGGGATCACGAGCGTCTCGAACCGGTCGAGGCGCTCCGACCAGCCGGCACCCGCGATCTCCGCGTCGCCGGCCACCGCCGTCACCACGTGGAGCGTCCTCCCGGCCGGGTCGAGCGCCGTCGCCGCCGTCGCCAGGGCCAGGGTGAAGTGCGGACTGGCGAGGAGCGTGCCGTCGACCGCCGCCTGCCGGATGACCGGGACGCCGTCTGCCCGGACCGAGGCGAGGGCCTGGGCCGTCTGGAGTGCCCGGCCGGCGGTCGCGGGTCGACCCCAGTCGTCCACGCGATAGGTGATGTCCGAGGGCTGCTGGAGCTCGTAGACGAGGAGTCCGGGCCCGACGGCGTGGAGCGTGCCCGCCGGCACCGGCACGGCGTCACCCGTACGCACGACCACCCGCTCCATCAGGTCGATGACGGCCGAGCCGCGTTCGCCGGCCGGCCGGCCGATCGCCGCGTGAACCTCCGCCAGCGTTACCCCCGGACGCGTGCCCAGCAGGAGCTCGGCGCCCGGCTCCGCCTCGACCACGTACCACGCCTCGGTCTTGCCCACGGCGGTGGGCCCCTCGAGCTGCCGGGCCAGCCGGTCGTCGGGATGGACCTGGACCGAGAGCCAGTCGATCGGATCGAGGAGCTTCGCGAGGAGCGGGAAGCGGGGCCCTGGCGAGGCCGGGGCCGCCGTGCCGACGAGGTCCGGGCCGAGCGCGATCGCGGCATCCTCGAGCGTTCGGCCGGACCAGGGCCCGGATGCCACCTCGATCCACGGGCCGGCAAGCCAGAGCTCGCCGATCGGGAGCGGCGCAGGCGGACCGAGCCGCGAGCCGCCCCAGACGCGTGCCTTCGGGAGCGCCGTGACCCTGAAGGGAACCAGCATGCCGCGAGCCTACACTCCGGCGGGTTCTCCGGCGGCCGCGCCCGTGGGCTCGGCCGCAAGGGCGTCGACAAGGACCTGCCCGAGCTGGTCCCACTCGATGAGGAACGCGTCGTGACCCTTCGCGGAATGGAGCTCCCGGTACTGCGCCCGGACGCCCGCTCCCGTGGCCGCGCCCGCGAGTGCCCGAACCTGTGCCGGGCCATAGAGGATGTCCCCCTCCACGCCGACCGTCACGAGGCGCACATCGTGGGCGGAGAGGAGCGCCAGCGCGGTCTCGACGCCGCCGCGGCCCGTACCGATGTCGTGGCGGTCGATCGCCTCGACGAGGACGCGGTAGGTTTCCGGGTCGAACCGGGCGACAAGCTTCCGCCCCTGGTGGGCGAGGTAGCTCGTGATCGAGGCGGTCCCGTCGGTTTCGCGGTCGCGGCCGAACCGGAGCTCGAAGTCCGACTCGCTCCGGTACGTCGTCATCGCCAGCCGCCGGGCGAGGTCGAGGCCCTCCGGCCCCAGGCGCTCGACCAGCTCGAGCTGGATGCTGTTCCACGCGAGCGCGAGGGCGCCGTTCGCCGCCGGCGCGGCGATCGCGACCACCGTCTCGACCGCCGCGGGGCGCTCGAGGGCCACCTCGAGGGCGACCATGCCGCCGAGCGAGCCACCGGTCACGAGGGCCAGCGTCTCGATGCCGAGCGCATCGAGGAGGGCCCACTGGGCGCGCGCCTGGTCCCGCGGCGTGATTGCCGGGAACGACGATCCGTACGGCAGGCCGGTCGCGGGGTCGAGCGACGTCGGCCCGGTCGTCCCGTAGCGACCGCCGAGGAGGTTCGCGCAGAGCACCCCTACCCGGTCGGTATCGAGGGACCTCCCCGGCCCGATGAGCGGCGCCCACCAGTCGCCGGCCGCATCGGCACTCCCGGTGAGGGCGTGGATCACGAGGACCTGGGGCGCCCGGTCGGGTCCGGGCCCGTCGTGGCGGTACGCGACGCGGAGCGCCGACAGGACGGCGCCGCTGTCGAGCCGAAGCGGCCCGAGATCGAGCTCCACGACGATCCGGGTGTCGAACGCGGGCGCCGGAACCGGCACGACGGCATGGCGGACCACGCCTGCCGCCGCGGTCCCGGTCACCGGCGCGGTCATCGTCACGCCCCGACGCCCGCCGCGGCGGTACTCGACGCGGCGGTGCCCGATGTCGCCACGGCGAGGCCCTGGTCGAGGTCCGCCAGGATGTCGTCGATGTGCTCGAGGCCGATCGAGAGTCGGACGAGGTCGTCGGTCGCCCCGCTCGCGGCCCGTTCGGCGTCGCTCAGCTGCTGATGTGTCGTCGTTGCCGGGTGGATGACGAGCGACTTCGCGTCGCCGACGTTCGCGAGGAGGCTGAAGAGTTGCAGGCTGCTGCAGAGCACGCGGCCGGCCTCGCGCCCGCCGCGAATGCCGAATGTCAGCACCCCGCCGAAGCCGCCCTCCAGGTACCGCGTTGCGTTTCCGTGGGACGGGTGCGAAGGGAGGCCGGGGTAGCTGACCCAGGCGACCCGCGGGTCCCGCTCGAGCCAGCGGGCCACGGCCAGGGCGTTGGCGGCATGGCGCTCGATGCGGAGCGGCAGCGTCTCGAGCCCCTGGAGGAAGAGGAACGCGTTGAAGGGGCTCAGCGCGGCGCCCGTGTCGCGGAGCCCCTGGACCCGGAGCTTGATGATGAACGCGAGCGGGCCGGCCGCATCCACGTAGCTGATCCCGTGGTAGCTGGGATCGGGCTCGACGAGATCGGGGAAGCGGCCCGAGGCGCGCCAGTCGAAGGTGCCCCCGTCCACGACGACGCCGCCGATCGAGGTCCCGTGCCCGCCGATCCACTTCGTGGCGGAGTGGATGACGATGTCGGCCCCGTGGTCGATCGGGCGGCAGAGGAGGGGGGCGAACGTGTTGTCCACCACGAGCGGGATCCCGTGTGCGTGGGCGATCTCGGCGATCGCGGCGAGGTCCGGCACGTCGAGGCGCGGGTTGCCCACCGTCTCGACGTAGAGCGCCTTCGTCGTCTCGTCGATCGCCGCCGCGAAGCTCGAGGGATCGGCGCCGTCCACGAAGTGGGTCGTGATCCCGAGCTTCGGCAGGGTCCACGCGAAGAGGTTGTAGGTCCCCCCGTAGAGGCTCGTCGAGCTGACGATGGTGTCGCCGGCCCGGGCAAGGTTGAGGATCGTCGCCGTCTCGGCTGCCTGGCCCGACGCGAAGGCCAGAGCGCCCACCCCGCCCTCGAGCGCCGCGACGCGCTGCTCGAAGACGTCCGTCGTCGGGTTCATGATCCGGGTGTAGATGTTGCCCGGCTGCTCGAGGGCGAAGAGCCGGGCGGCATGATCGGCGTCGTCGAAGACATATGACGAGGTCGCGTAGATCGGGACGGCCCGGGCGTTCGTGGTCGGGTCCGGGTGCTGTCCGGCGTGGATGGCAAGGGTCTCGGGGCGGAGCTGCGGCTGGTCGGTCATGGTCGCCTCCTGGGCTGCGTGGCTCGAGGGGCGGTCCCGTGGTCGGCGGCTGCGGCGTCGGCGCGCTGCGTCACCGTCGCGGCGTCGGCCTGGCTTCGGCGACTCCGCCGCGCTTCCCGGAGAACGAAAGAGCCGCAGTCCCAACTGGACTGCGGCCCCGGGACCCGGTTCTGGGTCCCGTGATCAACCGTGCAGGTCGATCAGGCGCCCAGAACCCCGTCCTCCACGCGGCGGGGCCGCCGGCGCATCTGCATCAACCAGGAAACGGTCGTGATCTGCATCGCCCGCGGAGTGTGCGACATCGCCCGCCCGAATGCAAGCGGCGAATGCCCCTGCGCGGGCCGTGGCGAGAGCCGCCGCCCGGGGGCGCAGGCCTCAGGCCGTCGCGATCGCTTCCAGGGCCGCCCGCAGGTCGGCGATCCGCTCCGGCGTGAGTCCTCGCTGGGCGGGGAGGGCCGCCAGCCAGCCCGGCACGTCGTCGGGCTCGACCACGGCACAGGCCTCCGTCCGTCGCACCTCGCCGGGGTCCCCCAGCACGGCGGCCGTGACGCGTACGACGTGGTCGCGGTCGCTGCCCTCGAGATACCGGCGCAGCCGCTCCGCGTCCCGGGTGGCGTGGTGGAGGGGGTTTTCGATCGAGCGCCAGCCCACGTCGGCGAAGCGAACCTCCCAGCGTTCACCCGTTCGCCGGGCGGCGGCGGGTGGCGGCAGGGCCTCGAAGATCACGACCCCGTGGGGACCGACGACGACGTCGGGCACGCGTGGTCCCTGCGGCAGGCGAATCCGTGGGACCACCCCGCAGCCCGGTGGCAGCAGGGCCGCCCGGCGAGCGATCGGCGGCAGGTCCCGGCGTGACGACCGGGCGTGCCCGATGGCACCCGCGACGCGGGCCAGGCCGAGGATCGCGAAGGCGGCCGGGGCCGTGAGCGCGACGGCCCAGATCGCGGCCCCCACGATCGGCTCGGCGGTGCCGCGCGTCCCGGGGCTCGCGAGCTCGGCCAGGAGCGGTGTCCCGAAGGCGAGCCATGCCGTCGTCACGGCAAGCGCGAGCCAGGCGATCCCGAGCACGGCGCGGCCCGCCACCACGGCGGCCGCTGGTACGGTGATGCGGGCACGGCGTGGCGGCGCGACGGGCGATGCAGTCTGCATGGCGCCATCGTGGCCGAACCGGTTGCGACGGCCCATCACCCCATCGGGCTCACCCGGCTGGCCCCACCGGGTGGTGCCTCGGCGCACCGGTGATCGCCGCGGGCCCGGCGTCGCACGCGGACGAGGAGACCCGCGAGTCATGGGCGGGAATGACGCCCGTACCATTGAGGATCGAGCCCGGGCGCGCGATGCTCGG
>JBBSAS010000108.1:0-5977 GCA_038252055.1 Candidatus Limnocylindrales bacterium | reverse complement strand
GGAGCACGATCTCCGCCAGGTGCTGGTCTTCACCCGGACGAAGGTCGGGGCCCGGCGGATCGCCTCGGAGCTGGACCGGCATGGGTTCGCGGCCACCGCGATCCACTCCGATCGGACCCAGGGCGAGCGGATCCGGGCCCTCGCCGACTTCAAGTCGGGCGCGGTGGAGATCCTCGTGGCCACCGACGTGGCCTCGCGCGGGCTTGACATCGAGGATCTGCCGGTGGTCGTGAACTTCGAGCTGCCGATGAAGGCCGAGGACTACGTCCACCGGATCGGGCGGACGGGCCGGGCCGGAGCCAGCGGGATCGCGATCAGCCTGGCCTGCCCCGACGAGGTGGACTTCCTGCGCGGCATCCAGCGCCTCCTCCGACGCGCAATCCCCGTCGAGGTCGTGGAGAAGTTTCTGCCCGACCCGGAGACGCCGCCTCGCCCGGTCCATGCCCGGGGAGACGGCGGCATCCCGATCCATCGTCACAAGGCGGCGCGCGTCCATCACCAGCGCTGAGGTCACCCGCGCCCTGTGACCTCCGGCCCGCCCCGGCACGCTCTCCGGCCCGCCGCCGGACGGCCCGGACCGGGCTACCATGGAGCGCGTTCAGCAGGCCCATCTCGCCGCGCAGCGGCGATCCCGAGGGAGCGCAGATCCGTGTCCGAACCCACCCGCATCGGCATTCTCACCGGGGGCGGTGACGTCCCCGGCCTCAACTCGGTCATCAAGAGCGTCGTCTACCGCTCCTCCGAGCTCGGCTACGAGGTGATCGGGCTGCGGCGGGGCTGGGAGGCACTCACCCACATGCGCCCGGGCCCGGAGCCCGATCCCGAGTACGTGCGGCCCCTCGACCGGATCAACACCCGGACGATCGATCGGACCGGCGGCACGACCCTCCATTCGAGCCGCACGAACCCGAAGAAGATGCAGACCAAGGCCCTCCCCAGCGTCGTGCCTGCCGACCGGCTCCCGTCGCTCCAGACGGGCGAGGACCTCTACGACTTCACCCCGGTCGTCCTCGAGAACCTCGACCGCCTCGGGATTCGGACGCTGATCTCGATCGGCGGAGATGACACGCTCTCGTACTCGAAGGTCCTCGCCGACGCGGGCGTCCAGATCATCGCCATCCCGAAGACGATGGACAACGACGTCAAGGGAACCGAGTACTGCATCGGTTTCTCCACCGCGATCACCCGGGCGAAGGACGCGATCAACCGCCAGCGGACCACGCTCGGCTCCCACGAGCGGATCGGCGTCTTCCGCATCTTCGGCCGCAATGCCGGCTTCACGGCCCTCTACACCGCCTACGTCACGTCGGCGCGCTGCGTCATCCCGGAGCATCGCTTCGACCTCGGCCACCTCGTGGAGGTCCTGGCCGAGGACCGCGCCGGCAACCCCAGCCGCTACTCGTTCGTCATCGCCTCGGAGGGCGCCCTCCCCGAGGGGATGGAGCTCAAGGAGGTCGGCGAGGCCGACGCGTACGGCCACCGACACAAGGCGAGCATCGGCGAGTTCCTCGCCGATGAGATCCGGCGCCGGACGGGCATCGAGACGGTCAACTCGGAGCTGACCTACGACCTCCGCTCGGGCGACCCGGATGCCCTCGACCAGATGGTCGGGATCACGTTCGCCAATGTCGCCATGGACCTCGTCGTCGAGGGCAAGACCGGCCAGATGACGGCGATCCGGGGTGGCTGCTACGGCTTCTGCCCGATCCCGGAGCCGGGCGCCCGAACCGTGGACGTCGAGCGCTTCTACAACGTGGACCGCTTCCGCCCGCAGTACGGGAACAAGGTCGGCCTCCCGATCCTCCTCACGCCGCCGATCGCGTGACCGCGCGCCGGCGGGACCCTCCGGGCCCCCGGCCCCAAGGAGCGGCCGACGAGGGCGTCGCCGGAGCGGCGGGGCACTCGCCGGCCGGAGACACCCTCGTCAGCGTGGCGGATCGGAGCTTCCGACGCCGCCGCGAGCGGCTCGTCGCCGCTCGGCATACATCCGCTCCTCCGCCGCACGGAGGGCGGTGTCGAGCTCACCCACGGCGCTCGGGCTCGCCCACCCGAGCGACAGGTGGAGCGCCACGGCGCCGGCCGCCAGCCAGCGCTCGCACTCGGCGCGCACGCGCTCGACGTAGTTGATCGCCTGGATCTCGTCCGTCTCCGGGAGGAGGACGAGGAACCGGCCGGCCGTCGCATGGGCCACGCGGTCCGTCCGCCGCGCGCTCAGCCGCATGGCCCCGGCCACGGCGCGGAGGACCCGCCCTGCGGCGTCGGCGCCGAGACGCTCCTCGACACGCGCGAGGTCGTCGATCTCCGCGACCACCACGGCGACCGGCCGCCGGTACCGCACGTAGCGGGCGTTCTCCTCGGCCAGGACGCGTTCCCATCCGGCGAGCGACTCGAGGCCGGTCGCCGGGTCTAGATACGGATCGGCCGGCACGGCGGCAGTGCGGGGTGCCGCATCCTCGGCGGCGGGCAGGTCCTCGTCGCCGGCCCGGGCGTCGACGCCGGCCCGGGCCGTCGGTGGTCCTGCCACCTCGTCGGCGATCGTCCGGCGCCGGCGCGGCGTGATCGAGAGGAAACCCTCGATGACCTCCTCGTCGCGTGGGTCGTGGAGACGCCCCACGGCCGCCTCCCGGTCCGCGGCCGTGACGGCCGACTGCTCCTCCACGAAGTGAGTCGACTCCGCGGGCAGCTCCTCGGCGCGGACGTCCTCTTCGGGCCCGCCGGGTCCCGCCACGAGCGCACCCGCGTCCCAGGTGGACTCCGGGATCGCGGCATCGCCCACCGCCGGCACCTCCGGCACGGCCGGCACCTGCGGCTCGGCGGACGGCGCCGGCTCGGCGGACGGCGCCGGCTCGACCGGGGCCAGGGTGGCCGGAACCGCGAACGTGGACCGGCTCGCCTCCCGGCCGCGGCGGGCGAGTAGGGCGCCGAGGAGCAGGAGGAGGATGGCCACGCCGGTGACGACGAGCGCGACGAGGACGTAGGTCCACTGGTCGGACGACATGCGATTCCTTCGTTCTTCCCGGCCTCGCGATCGACTCCGGCGATGCCCGCGCCGGCGGCCTCGCGCTGCCGCATCGGCACTCTACACGCGCACCGGGCCCCGTTGGGACTGCCGGAAGGTCCTGCTTGACGATCTTCCGGTGCCATCCGTCACCGATCGGGCACTCCGGGCCGGTGCGGTGCGGTCGGCCGCGAGGCGACCCGTCGAGAGGGACTCCGAGCGCCCCCGGTCATCGCCCGCTAGGCTGTACCGCCAGCGTGGCACGGGATCCGGTCCGTGCCGACGAGCACAGGAACCACCATGACCGATCTCACCCGGCCCGACGCGCCGGCACCGACGCCCGTCGTCGTGAACCCGGGGATGAACCCGACGCCGCCCGCCCCGCCCCGCCGGCCCCGCCCCGCCGGACCGCTCGGCTACCTGGCCGTGGCCGTCGTGGGCGCCGTCATCGGGATCGCGGGGGTCGCCGCCATCGCGGGCGGGATCCCGGGGCTGGGGGCCTCGGCGACGCCGTCTCCGTTGCCCACGCCGTCTGCGCCACCCGCGGGGAACGAGATCGGCCGCCCGGATGCCCCGGTGACGATGGAGATCTGGGCGGACTACCAGTGCCCCTTCTGCCGGCTCCAGGACCTCCTGTTCGGGGGCGCGGTCGAGCGCGAGTACGTGCTCCCGGGGATTGTCCGGGTCGTCTACCGAGACTTCGCCTTCCTGGGCCAGGAATCGATCGACGCAGCCGTTGCCACCCGCTGTGCCGGTGCCCAGGACCCCGCAGCGCAGCTCCGCTACCACGACGCCCTCTACACGTTCCAGCAGGGCGAGAACCAGGGTCGCTTCGCCCGCGCCAACCTCCTCCAGGTCGCCACGATCGCCGGCGTGCCGGACGCGGCCGCCTTCACAGCCTGCCTCGACGATCCGGCGGTCGCCAAGGCGGTGGCCGACGAGACCGCGGAGGGGCGCGCGATCGGCATCAGCGCGACGCCCGTCGCCCGCCTCAGCGGGCCCGGCGGCGAACGCGAGCTCTCGGGGTTCACCCAGTCCTGGGGGCCGGTTCGCGACGCGATCGAGGCCGTCCGCGTGCCCGCCCCGTCGCCCGACGCCTCGGGCTCCCCGCCCGCGTCCGGCACTCCAAGCCCGGGGCCGGCATCCACGCCCGGCGGCTCGGGCGGCTCGCCCGCATCACCGGGATCGGCGCCGACTGCGCCGGCCGTGCCCGTGACCCCCACGCCGTCGCCCGCGCTGAGCCCGAGCGGCACGAACTGACCCTCGACCGTCCGGATCCGCCGACGCCGAGCGGGCCAGATCGGGCATGATCGCCAGGATGATGGACGGCCGACCGGAGGCACCGCCCCCGCCCAGCGTGGACGTGCGCCCCAGGACCGGCCCCGACGGGCTCACCGACGCCGAGGCCGATGCGCGTCGCGCCCACGGGGAAGGGAACGCCTACCGGCCGCCCACCTCGCGGACGTACTGGGAGATCCTCCGCCAGAACGCCTACCTCGGGATCAACGGGATCCTCATCGCCGTCTCGCTGCTCCTCGTCGCCTTCGGCATGGTCGTGGAGGCGCTCCTCACCGCCGGCCCGGTCTTCGGAAACATCCTGATCGGCGTCGTCCAGGAGTCCCGGGCGAAGCGCAAGCTGGATCGGATCGCGCTTCTCACCCGGCCCCGCGCGCAGGTGATCCGGGGCGGCGAAGAGCGAGCGCTCGATCCCGCCGAGGTCGTCCTCGGCGACCTCCTCGTTGCCCGGCGCGGCGACCAGGTCCTCCTCGACGGCACCGTGGTGGGTGGCGGGCGCTCGGAGATCGACGAATCGCTCCTGACCGGTGAATCGGACCCGATCGCCAAGGTGGCCGGTGACCCTGTCCTCTCGGGGAGCGCCGTCGTCTCGGGCACGCTCGTCTACGAAGTCGAGCGGGTCGGCGCGGACAGCTTCGCGAACCGGCTCCTCGCCGAGGCGAAGAAGCTCGGCGACGAGCGGACCCCGCTCCAGCGCGAGATCGCGATGACGATCTGGGTGGTTGCCGGGCTCGTCCTCGTCACGGCGATCCCGGTGGCCCTCGCCCTCGCGGCCCTGCCGGGAGGGTTCCGCTCGGAGGAGACCCTGACCGCCGCTGCCGTCCTCGTGACGCTCGTCCCGCAGGGCCTCGCGATCATGATCACCGTCACCTACGCCGCCGGAGCGCTCCGGATCACGCGCCTCGGCGCGCTTGTCCAGCGCCAGAACGCCGTCGAGTCGATGGCCCGGGTGGACACCCTCTGCGTGGACAAGACCGGGACGCTGACGACCCAGCGCATCACCTTCCACCTCGCCGAGGCGGTGGGCGACACCCGCCCGGAGGCCCTCGCGGCCCTCCTCGGGATGATCGGCGCGAGCACGACCTCGCCGAACCGCACGACCGAGGCCCTCGCCGCGTCTCATCCCGGGACTGCCGTGCCGGTGGCCGACGAGATCGCCTTCGCCTCCGAGCGCCGCTGGTCCGGCCTCCGATTCGTCGCGGACGCCGTCGCGGACGCCGCCACGGACGCCGCTGCCTCGACGCCGGCCGGCACAGGAGCCACGTACGTGCTGGGTGCCCCGCCGGTCCTCTGGCCTCACCTCGCGGGCGTACCCGACGGCCTCGGCGAGCGGATCGAGGAGATCGCCGCCGACGGGGTGCGCGTCCTCCTCCTCGCCCGGGCCCCGGACGGCGCGTCGCTCCGTGCCGACGACGACCGCCCCGAGCTCCCCGACGGCCTTCACGGGGTGGCCCTCCTCGGCTTCGCCGAGGAGCTTCGATCCGACGTCCGGGAAATCCTCGGCGACCTCGCCCGGGCCGGCCTCGATCTCAAGGTCATTTCGGGCGACGATCCGGTCACCGTCGAGGCGATCGGACGCCGGGTGGGGCTGTCCGTCGCCGGCGGCGCCGCCTCCGGCCTCGACCTGGTAGACCTCGACGATGCCGCCCTCGACGAGGCCGCCCGCGCGACCAGCATCTTCGG
>JBBSAS010000107.1:0-5989 GCA_038252055.1 Candidatus Limnocylindrales bacterium | reverse complement strand
GAGTAGCCGTCGGCCTCGATTTCCTCGGCCCAGGAGCCGGTCACGGGCGCCCCGCCGACGATGACCTTCACCGGCGGGCGGAGGCCGGCCTCGGTGAGGGCGGCGATCACTGCGCGCTGGCCGGTCATCGTCGTGGTCAGCAGGGCAGAGAGGCCCACGATGTCGGCGCGGTGCTCGCGGGCGGCCTCGACGAAGCGCTCCGGGGCGACGTTCACGCCGAGGTCGTGGACCTCGAAGCCGGACGTGGAGAGGAGCATCCCCACGAGGTTCTTGCCGATCTCGTGGATGTCGCCGGCGACGGTGCCGATGACGACGCGCCCGGCGACGGTGCGCTCGACGGCGGCGGCCTTGAGCTCGGGCTCGAGCACGCCGAGGGCGCGCTGCATCGCCCGAGCGGCGAGCATCATGTCGGGGAGGAAGAGGTCGCCGGCGGCGAACCCTGCCCCGACTTCCTGCATGCCGGGCATGAAGCCCTCGTCGATCGCCGACAGCGGCGGGACACCGGCCGCGATCCCGGCTCGGGCGGCGGCCTCGGCGGCGTCGGCATCGCCGTCGATGACGGCCTGGCGCATGGCCTGGTACTGGTTCTCGGTCACAGGATCCTCCTCCTAGGGTGCTGCGTGGCGGGATCGGGGTGGCGGGCTTCCGGCCTGGGCGGCGGTGTGGGAGCGGACGGTGGCGGGTGCCGCGGCGAAGGGCCAGGTCCGCATCTCCGCGGAAGGGCGCCGGGCGTCAGAGGCCGGCGGTCGCCTCGGCGCGATCGACGACGGCCCGGACGGCCTTTTCGACATCGGGCTCGAGGGACGCCGGCTTGTGGCGACCGAGCAGCTCGTCCACGCGGGCGGCGGCCCGGTCGGCCATGGTGGAGGCTCCATCGGCCTGCCAGGGAGCGTGGCCGCGCCGATCGAACAGGTTCGGGTACCAGCGCTCCCGGAAATGGTCGAGGGTGTGATCGGTCTCGAGGAACGAGCCGTCCACGCCGAGCTCGTCCACGAGGTCGAGGGCGAGCGCCTCGTCGGAGACGTCCACCGGGGCGAGGAGCGCCCGGATCCAGCCGGCGATCTCGTCGCAGATCGCGAGCTGGGCCAGCGATCCGGTGAGCCCCGACTCGAGGTAGCCGCTGTCGTGGATCAGGTGGCCGCCGGCGAGCGCGTCGGCGAGCATCGTCAGCGAGGCCTCGGCCGCGGCCTGGCCGTCGACCGTCTTCGAATCGCTCCCGCCGCCCAGGCTGAACATCGGGAGGCCCCAGCGGTGGGCGAGCGACGCGGCGACGCCCTTCGGCTCGGGGCCGCAGTACGGGTCGACCATCGTCCGCAGGTCGAGCGAGTCTCCGCCGAACCCGGGCACCACGATCGGCGAGCCCTGCCGGGCGAGCTGGGACAGCACGACACCGGCGAGGATCCCCGCCGTGTTCACGGCCGTCGTCCCGGCCAGGGTCACCGGACCGGTCGTCCCGCCCGATGTCACCGGGATCCAGAGCGCGGGCACGCCGCGCTCGGCACAGACGAGGAGCTTGCGGACAGCATCCTCGTTGCAGAGGAGGCCGCGGGTGACGTTGATGTAGACGGCGAGCTGGGGCCGCTCGGCGTGGGCCTCGCGGCCGCCGGCGACGATCTCGGCCATCTCGAGGCCGTCCAGCATGCCGGCGAGCTCGTACGTCACCAGGACGATCGGCTTCCGGGTGCGGGCGAAGAGCTCGGCGGCCTGGTGGCGGTCGGCGAGCGTCTGGTCCACGTCGGAGGGGAGGTACATCGACATCACGAAGTCGATGTTCCGGAGGGCGTCGGCAAGGGTCAGCCCTTCGCGGACATCGGCCATCGTCGGCCGTCGCCGCTCGCCGGTCCGATGGTCGAGGATGTTCAGGCAGTCGGAACCGGTGCCGAAGAACGCATTGCGTCCCGCGAGTCGGATCGCAGGCGTGCCCGCCCGATCGTGGAGGGTGACCTGCTTCGGCGCCGCCTCGAGCGCCCAGGTGACAAGACGCTCCGGGATCCGCACCCGGGTCCCGTCCACCGCCGCCCCGGCCGTTGCGAGAAGCTGGAGCGCCTCGGGGACCGGGATCTCCACGCCGGTTCGCTCGAGGATCGCCAGGGCAGCCGTCTCGATTCGCGCGGCGGTCGCCTCGCCCAGACGGTCCCAGCGCGGGGTCTCGCGCGCGTCGCGTGGCTCCGTCATCGCCCCTCCTCCATCGCGGTCGGATCGGGTCCCGTGTGACGCCCGGTCCGGTATGGCCCGCGGATCCGTGCGGGCTCCATCGTACGCGGATCGTGGCCCCTCGGAAACGGCGCCCTTTGCGGCGGCCGCGGTTCAGGCTGGCGACGACCTCGGCCAGAATGGTGGTGGCGCGTCAGCGGGCGAGCGCGCTCGAGAGCGCGGCGATCCGGTCCGGGCCGACGCGGCAGCAGCCACCGACCAGCGAGACGCCCGCGGCAACCCATCGCCGGGCGGTCGCGGCATCGACGGTTGCCCCGGTCGCGGGGGTCCAGCGGCGGGCACCGGCGTCCCAGTCCTCGCCCGAGTTCGGATAGACGATGATCGGCTTGGCGGTCGTCGCCCGGATCCGCTCGACGAGCTCCGTCACGTGGTCGGGTGCGGTGCAGTTCACCCCGACGGCCACGAACCCCGGGGTCGCTTCGGCGATCGCGGCGGCCTCCTCGACGGGCGTCCCGTCGGCGAGCGCCCGGCCATCGCGACAGGTCAGCGCAAGCCAGCCCGGCGCACCGGTCTCCCCGAGAAGATCGGCGAGCGCGGCGACCTCGACGATGTCCGGGATCGTCTCGCAGGCGAGCAGGTCCGGGCCGGCGTCCCAGAGCACCAGGAGACGATCGCGGTGAAAGTCGCGGAGGGCGGCCCGGTCGAGACCGTAGCGGCCCCGGTACTCCGCGCCGTCGGCGAGGTGGGCGCCGTACGGCCCGACGGAGGCAGCCACGAGAAGCGGCCCGGGGTCTTCCGGGGCGCGCTCGGCGCGGTGGCGGGCACGGGCCGCGGCGGCCAGCTCCACGCTGCGCCGGAGGAGGCGCTCGGTCCCGGGACGATCGATCCCTCTCGCGGCGAATCCCTCGAACGTCGCCTGGTAGCTCGCCGTGATCGCGACTCGCGCGCCGGCCCGGAAGTAGGCGAGGTGGGCCTCGAGGATCGCGTCGGGGTCATCCGCGAGGAGGCGCGCCGACCAGAGGCCGCCCGAGAGATCGTGGCCACCGGCCTCGAGGGCCGTCGCAAGGCCGCCGTCGATGACGACGGGGACCCCTCCGGCGAGCAGGGGCGCAAGCGGGCCGGAGCCCGGCCGGCCGGGCGGGCCGGCTGGATCCGTCACCGCCTCATCCGGCCGTGCCGATGTCGATCGCGTACGCCTCCCAGACGAGGTCGGCGCCGCCGCGGCGGTGACGGACGATGCGACCCATGAGCTGCTGGAGCTCTTCGCGAAGCGCCTCCGCGTCGGTCTCGGCTGCGAGCGGTGCTGCCCCGAGGACCCGTCGGGCCTCGTCGATTGCGGCGGCGACCCGGGGATGCTCGTCGCGCAGCCGCCGGGCCTTCCCCCCGAGGTGCGGCGCCTCCTCCTCCATCTCCTCGTAGAGGCCACCGGCCCGCTCCGTCTCGCGGACGTGGTCGTCGAACGACTGGGCGAGGTGCTCCAGCTCGACGCTGACCGCGCGACGCCAGGTCTCGCGATCGCGCAGCGGGGACGAGAGCGCCTCCTCGAACGCGACGAGGGCGTCACGGAGCTCGCGCCGGCGGCGGGCGGCTGCCTCGAGGGCGGCCGTTGGGTGCGATTCGTTCGTCATGTGCCTGACCTCCACGACTGCACGGTGGGGCGCATGGTACGGGCTCGGGCCGGCGCGCGAGTGTCGTTCCGGCAGCCCGTTTACGGGCGACGACGGGCGGTGACGGGCAACGCCGGGCCCAGGGCCGGCGCCGGGCGGTGACGGGCCCAGACGGGCCGCGCGAGGAACGACGTCAGGACTCGCGGCGAGGGCTCACCCCAACCGGGCTGACCACGCTGCGCCAGGCCCGCGTCAGCATCCGGAACTGATCGGCCGGGATGCGCTCGACGGCCACGATCGCCCCCGCCGCCTCCGCGGCAGACTCGGCCGCCTCGAGGCGAACCCGCGCCGCCTCGACGGCAGCGGGATCCGCACGCGCTCCCCTCGCGGGCGAGCCCGCTCCCGGCGCCGGAAGCGCCCCGAGGACCGCCGCCCGGGCCGCGTCGGCGGCGGCACGGGCCACGTCGTCGCGCTCGTTCGCGAAGGCGCGATCGCGTGCCGCCCGGGCCGCCTTCGGGGTCCGCTCGAGGCGAGGATCCCAGGCGAAGGCCTTCCGCCGCTCAGCGGCGAGCTTCCGCGCCAGGACCGCGTCGATCATCGCGGCCGCCGCGACGACGGCCTCGACCGCGCCCGCATTCGGGCCGAAGGCGCCGGTTCGCCGGATCTCGCCGACGCGCCGGCGGCGGCGGCGCAGGTCCCAGCGATGGAGACCGAGCAGCACGATGAAGACTGCTCCGAATCCCAGCGTGAGCAGGAGGTCCGCCGAGAGGGAGGCGGCGCCGTCCGTGGTCATCGCCGGCCCTCCCGGAGCCGCCGGAGGCGCACGAGCCGCGGGTCCGGCGTCAGCCGGCCGCGCTCTCGTCCCCGGCCGGGGTCGCCCGCACCGCGCTCTCGAATCCGATCGACCGGTGCGTCCCGTCGCAGAAGGGCTTCGTCGCCGAGCCGCCGCAGCGGCAGAGCGCGACCGTCTTGCCGCTCTCCACGGCGAAGGCATTCCCGGCGCCGTCGAGAAGCGTGATCGGGCCGGCCACCCGGTAGCTGGCGTTGTCGCGGACGGTGATCGTCACATCCTCGGGCGCGGACGAGCCCGCCGTGGCGGGCTGCGTCGAAGCGGTCCGGGTGGCGGCGTCGATCGAATCGGGCATGTCGGGTCCTCCGGAAGCGGGGTTGCGGCAGGCAGGCAGGGCGTTCTCGCTCATCGTACGTTCGGCGGAGGCCATCCGTCGGATCGCGGTCGTCGAAGAGGGACCGGGCCGCACCCGGCGGCTGGCGCGTCGGCAGGCGGGGACCCACACGCTATCCTTGCGCCTGCATTCCACCCGTTCCCAGGGAGCCCAGATGAAGGTCGGAGTTCCGAAAGAGACGCTGCCCGGCGAGCGCCGCGTGGCCCTGGTCCCGGACGTCCTCGCGAAGATGACGGCGGCGGGGATCGAGGTGCTCGTGGAGCGCGGCGCGGGGACGGCTGCGGCGTACACAGACACGATGTTCGAGGAGGCGGGCGCGACGCTCGTCCCCGGCGACGAGGCCTGGTCGCTGGCGGACTGCGTCGTCAAGGTCCAGAAACCCACGCCCGACGAGGTCGGCCGGCTGCGCGCCGGCCAGTCGATCATCGGCCTCCTCACGCCGCTCATCGATCCGGACCTCATGCAGGTCCTCGCGGAGCGGGGCGTCACGGCCATCAGCCTCGATGCGATCCCGCGGACGCTCTCGCGCGCTCAGTCGATGGACGTCCTCTCCTCGCAGGCGAACATCGCCGGCTACAAGGCCGTTCTCGTCGCGGCCGAGGCCTTCGGCCGATACTTCCCGCTCCTGACGACGGCCGCCGGGACGGCCAAGCCGGCGAACGTCCTGATCCTCGGGATCGGCGTCGCCGGCCTGCAGGCGATCGGCACGGCGCGGCGGCTCGGTGCCGTCGTGAAGGCCTACGACGTCCGGCCGGAGACGAAGGAGCAGGCCGAGTCGCTCGGCGCCGGGTTCGTGACCCTGAAGACTGCCATCGACGCGACGGGCAGCGGCGGCTATGCCCGCGAGCTGACCGACGAGGAGCGCTCCGCCCAGCAGGCCGAGCTCAACGCCGTGATCGGTGGGATGGACGTCGTCATCACCACCGCCCAGGTGCCCGGCCGCAAGCCGCCGGTGCTCGTCACCGCGGAGGCCATGGCGGCGATGAAGCCGGGCTCGGTGATCCTCGACATGGCGGCGAGTGCCCTTGGCGGCAACTGCGAGCT
>JBBSAS010000106.1:0-6000 GCA_038252055.1 Candidatus Limnocylindrales bacterium | reverse complement strand
GCCGCGGCGAGGAGGACGAGCACGCCGCCCGCGAGCTGGAGCGGGCCCAGCGCCTCCCCGAGTGCCACGGCCGCGATCGCCGCGCCCGAGACCGGCTCGAGGAGGGCAACGATCGAGGTCCGGGTCGGGCCGATCGAGCGGATCCCGACGAGGAAGAGCAGGCTCGGCACACCGGCCCCCGCGATGCCCGCCCAGGCGATCGCCGGCAGGACTTCGAGATCCCGGAAGGGCAGCGTCGCCCCCGCG
This sequence comes from Candidatus Limnocylindrales bacterium, assembly GCA_038252055.1. Taxonomy (GTDB): domain Bacteria; phylum Chloroflexota; class Limnocylindria; order Limnocylindrales; family CSP1-4; genus CTSoil-043. The sequence continues at coordinate 5,754 of JBBSAS010000106.1, read as the reverse complement.
CCCGCGCCGCTCACGAGGGCGAGAAGGAGGAAGCCGGCCGCGGAGACCCCGACGACGGCGAACGTCGCCTCCTCGGAGGGGACCGCCCGAAAGCCCCGCCGCCCGAGGAAGACGTAGGCGGCCTGCATCACGGCGGCGAGGAGGGCGAGACCGAAGCCGAACGCGTCGAACGCAGCCGCGCCGGACCCTCCGCCGAGGACGACGACCGCCATCCCGACGAGCGCCATCGCGAGGGCCACGAGGCGGACCGGCGTGAGCCTCTCCTCCCCGATCGCCACCGAGGCCGCGGCGACGATCGCCGGGTACGTGTAGAAGCCGAAGAGCGCGAGGGCGATGCTCGTCCGCTCGAACGCGGAGAAGATCGCCAGGTTCAGGACGAGGCTCGAACCGCCGGCCGCCACGAGGGCGACGAGCGCGCGTGGCGGCAGCGAGCGCCACGGAACGGGCCCGCGGCCGCGGACGTGGAGCAGCACGAGGAGCAGCCCGAGCGCCACGGTGCCGATGACCGCGCGCCAGAGCGCGAAGGTGAGGGGCGTCAGCCCGGCATCGTACGCGGCGCGGGAGACAGGCCCCAGCGTCCCGAAGAGGCACGCCGCAACGGCGACCGCGGCCGTCCCGGCGAGGGCGTCGTGCCGGGCGGTCGTCGAAGGCGGGACGGGACGGACGGCGGACACGCGAGCAGCCTCGGTGGCCCGCCCGGGCGGGCCGGTCTCAGGCAGGGACGAGCTCGTGGGCGTCCCGGTGGAGGCCGTCGCAGAGGCCCAGGCGCCCGCTCTCCCCGGGGACGGGAATCGGGCGCATCAGCTCGCGAACGGCCGAGCGGCGGCAGAAGAGGTAGCCCCGGCTCCGCATCCAGGCCCGCGCGCAGGCGGGGTCGGGGTGGAGCTGGTAGGGACCGGGGTTGATCGGGGTGGCACCGGCCCACGGCTGGGCGACCTCGGTGGCCACGACGTCCATGACGTTGACCCGGAACGGGGTGCCCTCGATGACGCGGCCGCACCCGCGGCACCGGATGGCGGCGCTGTCTCGCGTGATGGTGGGAACGCGGATCCCCATGATGTCGAACGGCACGGCCGGAGGATAGCAGAGCGGAACCGGTCACTTGCACGCATCTCCCTGCGACCCCGGACCGCCCCGGATCGCCTGGCCAGCGCATAGAATCGCGCCATGCCTCCCTCTGCATCGCCTCCCTCTGGCTCCAGTGCGCCGGATCCCGGTGTCGCTCCGACCGTCGTCGTCGGGGCCGGCCTCGCGGGACTGACCGCCGCGCTTCACCTCGCCGAGCGCCACGACGTGGTGGTCCTGGCCAAGCGCGGGTTCGACGAGGCGGCGACCGCCTGGGCCCAGGGCGGCATCGTCGGCGTGCTGGGCGGGGACGACAGCGTGGACCTCCATGTCCACGACACGCAGGATGCGGGCGCCGGCCTCGTGGACGAGCATGCCGCCCGCTTCATCGCGCAGGAGAGCCGCAACGCGATCGCCTGGCTCGTCGCGCAGGGGGTCCCGTTCAGCACCGATCCCGCGGGACCGCTGGGACTCCACCTGACGAGGGAGGGTGGGCATGCGGTCCGCCGGATCGCCCATGCCGCCGATGCGACCGGGCGGGCAATCCACGAGGTCCTGCTCGCTCTCGCCCACGCCCACCCCAGGATCACGCTCCGCGAGCGGGCGATGGCGGTGGACCTCGTCACCTCGCGCCACCTTGGCCGGGAGGAGGCGACGCGCTGCTACGGCGTCTACGTCCTCGATCTCGACCATGGGCGAGTGGAGACGCTGCCTGCCCACGCCGTCATCCTCGCCACCGGCGGTGTCGGCAAGGTCTACCGCTACACGACCAACCCTGACACCTCCACCGGAGATGGGATCGCCATGGCCTGGCGAGCGGGGTGCCGGATCGCGAACATGGAATTCGTCCAGTTCCACCCGACCTGCCTCTACCACCCGGAGGAACGCACGTTCCTCATCAGCGAGGCGCTCCGCGGGGAGGGTGCCCGCCTCATGCTTCCCGACGGGACCCGCCTCATGGCGGCGCATGACGACCGGATGGAGCTCGCCCCGCGCGACATCGTCGCCCGGGCCATCGATTTCGAGATGAAGAGGCACGGCCTCGACCATGTCTGGCTCGATGCGACGCATCTCGGGGACGCGTTCCTCCGCGAGCACTTCCCGACGATCCATGCCCGCTGCATGGAGCTTGGCATCGACATCGCCCGGCAGCCGATCCCGGTCGTCCCCGCGGCCCACTACACCTGTGGGGGGATCGTCACCGACCTCGACGGGCGCTCGGACCTGCCGGGCCTCTACGCGATCGGCGAGACCTCGTACACCGGGCTCCACGGGGCCAACCGGCTGGCCAGCAACTCCCTCCTCGAGTGCGTCGTGATCGGGCGCAGTGCCGCAGCCAGGATCGACGCGGAGGGGCCGGGTGAGCCGCCCCTGCTGCCACCATGGGATGAGAGCCGCGTCGAGAACGCCGACGAGCAGGTGGTCATCTCCCACAACTGGGACGAGCTGCGCCTCACGATGTGGAACTACGTGGGAATTGTCCGGACGACGAAGCGGCTCGAGCGTGCACTCCGGCGAATCGCGCTCCTCCGCGGCGAGATCGACGAGTACTACGCGAGCTTCCGGGTCACCCGCGACCTGCTCGAGCTTCGCAACCTCGTCGATTGCGCCGAGCTCGTCGTCCGGTCCGCCCTCTCGCGCCACGAGAGCCGAGGCCTGCACTTCAGCCGCGACTACCCGTCCACGTTCCCGGCGACGCTCCCGACGGTGCTCATCCGCGACGGGCGAGACTGAGGGACCCGTCGGTCAGGAGTCCCGTCCCCTCGGAGCCTCCGCCGCCGGCTGGAAGCGCATCGAGAAGTCGATCGCGCGCACGTCCTTCGTCAGGGCCCCGATCGAGATGCGATCGACCCCGGCCGCCGCGATCGCGCGGACCTGCTCCAGGGTCACCCCGCCTGACGCCTCGAGCAGCGCGCGTCCGGCCGTGATCGCGACCGCCTCGCCCATGCGCGCCGGCGTGAAGTTGTCGAGCAGCACGCTCGTGGCGCCCGCGTCGAGCGCTTCGCGAAGCTGGTCGAGCGTCTCGACCTCGACCTGGATCGGGAGGCCCGTTCCCAGCGCGACCGCCCCTCCCACCGCCGAGGCGACACCGCCTGCTGCGGTGACGTGGTTCTCCTTGACAAGGATCCCACCCCACAGCGCAAGACGCTGATTCTGCCCGTCGCCGGTTCGCACGGCGTACTTCTGAGCCTGGCGCAGGCCCGGGATCGTCTTGCGGGTATCGAGGATCGCGCAGCCGCGGGGGTTCGGCGAGAGACCCGCGATGGACCGGACGTACCGGCGTGTCGCCGTGGCCGTCCCCGAGAGGAGCTGGAGGAAGTTGAGGGCCGGACGCTCGGCCGCGAGGAGGGCCCGAACGTCGCCCGTCAGCTCGCAGACCACCGTGTCGGCCTCCATGTCGGCGCCCTCCTCGTATCGCCAGGCGATCCTGGCGTCCGGGTCGAGGGCGTGGACGCACGCTTCGAACCACGCGCGGCCGCACAGGACGGCCTCCTCGCGGACGATCACCCGGGCGGTGACGACGCCCGGCGGGACCAGCCGTGCCGTCGGATCGCCCGTGCCGACGTCCTCGCGCAGCGCGTCACGGACGTTGCGGGCCCGCGCCTGCGCAAGCGTCTCGTTCGTCGTCGGCGGGTCGAACGGGTCCACGGCGGCGGCGCTCACGCCGATCCGAGGTGCGGCACGAAGCCCTGCCCTGGGAGCATGACGCTGTCCGGGTTGGCGGCGACGAACGCCAGCATCCGCTCGATGCTGGCGCAGGCACGGACGCGTGTCGGCTCCGGCACGACGACCTCGCCGCTGGCGTGTTCCAGGCAGTCGATCACGCCGGCCAGGGAGTTCATCGCCATCCACGGGCAGTGGGCACAGCTCTTGCAGGTCGCGCTGTCGCCCGCCGTCGGAGCCTCGATGAGCGTCTTGCCGGGGGCCAGCTGGCGCATTCGGTGGAAGATGCCGACATCGGTCGCGATGATGTATTCCTGCGCATCGCCTTCGATCACCGCTCTCAGCAGCTGGGCGGTCGAGCCGACGACGTCGGCCTGGGCGACGACGCCCGCCGGCGACTCCGGGTGGACGAGGACGAGCGCGTCAGGATGATCCTCCCGGAGCAGGGCGAGCTCCACGCTCTTGAACTCCTCGTGGACGATGCAGGCACCGTCCCAGAGCAGCATGTCCGCACCGGTCTCCCGGGCGATGTACCCGCCGAGGTGCCGGTCGGGCGCCCAGAGGATCTTCTGGCCGCGCTCCGCGAGGTGCGCCACGATCGCGAGGGCGCACGAGCTCGTCACGGTCCAGTCGGCGTGCGCCTTCACCGCGGCGCTCGTGTTCGCGTACACCACAACGGTCCGGTCGGGATGCGCGTCGCAGAAGGCCGCGAACGCGCCGGGCGGACAGCCGAGGTCAAGAGAGCAGGTCGCCTCGAGGTCGGGCATAAGGACCCGCTTCTCCGGGCTCAGGATCTTTGCGGTCTCACCCATGAAGCGCACTCCCGCGACCACGAGGGTCTTCGCGGGGTGGTCGCGTCCGAATCGGGCCATCTCGAGCGAGTCGGCGACGCAACCGCCGGTCTCGAGAGCGAGGTCCTGGAGATCGGCGGCGACGTAGTAGTGGGCGACGAGGACGGCATCGTGCGCCTCGAGGAGCGCCGCGGCGCGGGCTTTCTGCTCGGCTCGCTCGGCCTGCGTCGGTGCGATGGGCAGACGCCCCCAGGCGCGGCCGATGCGATCAGCGCCGTCCTGCGCGAGAGGCGAACCATCGACGGAGGTGTGGCTCATGGTCAGGAACCTGCTGGTGCGGCTGCAGGGTGCGCCGGCGGTGCTCCATGTCAGCCGCCGAACCCCGTCGAGCAGGAGTACCCCCAGCCGGATTCGAACCGGCGATCTCCACCTTGAAAGGGTGGCGTCCTAGGCCTCTAGACGATGGGGGCAGGCATCCCGAGTCTAGCAGGGGGCGCGGACGGGACGGACCGGGCAGGGCACAGCGGGCGGTGCCGTGCCCGCTCCTCAGGCGGAACGGACGAGGAGACCCAGGATGATGGCCGCGGCGAAACAACCGAAGGCGATGATCCCCGCGATCCCACCGGCGATCGCCGCAACAAGCGACCAGCCCGCCCGACCGTCGCGGGCGGCTCGCACCGACTGGACGGCGCCGGCGATCGCGAGGGCGGTGAAGACGATCCCGAGGACGGCCGCCCCGGACGCGAGCATCGGGATCTGCGCCGCGTCCCCGACGGCGATCGGATAGACCAGGTATCCGAGGGAGCCGACGACGGCCACCAGTACGATCACCCGGGTGGCGGTGATCCGGATCGGGCCAAGATGGTGACCCTCGCGGGCCACCGATCCGTCCGGCCTCCGCCGCGCAACGTGTCGCTGGCCGCTCATTGGAGCACCCTCATCGCGCTGCCACGGTGCCACGCCCCCGGTGGTAGATCGCGACGTTCCACGAGAGGCGCGGACGGCGGATCCGATCGCCGAGGGCTCGGCCGGGATCGCCGAACGCCTCGCCGAGGAAGCCCCGGGCGTCGTCGAGCGAGGCGAACGTCCAGAAACAGTGGACCACCCGGATCCGGAACGTGCCGTCGCGCAGGAAGGGCCCGTCGCGGCGGCTCCAGCTCACGTACTCGGGAGCATCGGGCGCCCGGAGCGTGCTCACCTCATCGCGCCCGTAGTCGTGAACGACGAGGAAGCG
>JBBSAS010000105.1:0-6004 GCA_038252055.1 Candidatus Limnocylindrales bacterium | reverse complement strand
TACCGTCGCGCCTCCCGCTCGAGGGGCCCGGAGCCCGCGACGAGGAGGCGGCACGACAGACCGGAGCGCCGGACGGTCCGAAACGCCTTGAGGAGGACGAGGAGCCCCTTGCGCGGCTCGAGGCGACCCACGAAGAGGATGTTCGGCGTCCCGTCCTGCCAGCGGGCGAGGGGGACCGCCCGGTCGAAGCGGTGGAGGTCCACGCCGTTCGGGATCACCTTGTAGTCGCCCGGGAGGTAGCGATCGGCGAAGTGGCGGGCGGCGGCGCTCACGGCGATTCGCCCGTGCAGGCGACCGGACGCAACCGGCCCCAGCATCCGGGCGCCGAGCTGGTAGCCGGGGGCGTACCCGGCGAAGGCGTGGAAGGTCGCCACGTTGACGCTCCGCGATGCGCGGAGGGCGACGAGCGCGAGGAACGGCACGAACGGCTCGTGGACGTGGAGCACGTCGAAGCGCTCACGCCGGAACGTCTCCTGCAGCTGGGAGGGATAGCGCGGCGAGACGGTCACCGTCCCGACCGAGCCGTTCGCGGGGACCGAGAAGCCCTTGCCGATCCGGATGACGTCGCCTTCGGAGCCGCGCTGGAGCCCGTGGCTCGCGGTGAGGATCCGGACGTCGTGGCCCCGGAGCCGAAGCCCCTCGTAGAGGTGGCCGACATGGTCGTTCACCCCGCCCGGGAGCGGGTAGACGTACGGGGTGACGAGTCCGATCTTCACGGCCCGGTGACGCCGCCGCCGCCCGACCGGGCCACGGCCGCGGCCGCGCGGACGAGCTCCTCGTCCACGGATGCCGGCCGCCGGTTGCCGCCCGGGTAGCCGTGGTCGCGGCCCGTCCCGTCGCGCCGGGCCCGCCCGAGGACCTCGTCCCGGCCGTCGCGGGCGTACTTGCGGAGCTGCCGGCCGAACGTGGGAAGCTGGTTCAGCGTCCCGTGGAAGCTCCCGTGCCAGCCGGTCTCGCCGGCGAGGATCGCCGCGCGGACATCCTCGGCGGTGTGGCCCGGGAAGGTCGTCCAGCCCCGGCCGACGCTCGCCGCCTCGTGGGCGTCGCTGTTGCCCACCGTCGGCAGCCCGTGCTCGGCGGCGAAGTCGACGACCCGGCCGTGCGCCCGCCCGAACGTCGTCGGGTTGAACGCCTCGAGGGCGTCGGGCCGCACCCGCGGGTCGTTCGCCGCGAGGAGTCGCCGGAGCATCCAGCCCTGGGCGCACATCGGGTAGGGGAAGAGCGGGTGGGCGGCGATCGCGATGCCGCCCTGCTCGTGGACGATCCCGATCGATTCGCGGAGCGAGCGGAACGGCGGAACGCGCTCCTCGATGAAGAGAGCGAGCAGGTGCCCGCCGAGGGTCGAGATCTCCTCGCCGATCACGACCTCGAGGTCCAGGCCGCGCGCCCGTGCCATCGCCCGGGCGGCGTGCGCGGCGTCCACCCGTTCGTGGTCGGCGATCCCGATGACGTCGAAGTGCGTCCGCTCGGTGACGTACGCGAGGATCTCCTCGACAGTGGAGACGCCGTCCGAGGCGACGGTGTGGATGTGAAGGTCGGCACTGCCGTGCGGCTCGTCGAGGCGGGGCCCGTGCGCGGAGTGGAGAATCGACGAGCTCATCGGGTGGGGACCTCGGGCAACGGGGATGACGGGCCCTCTGGCCCGGACGGTGCCGTGGATCGCGGGGCCCGCGGCTGCGGCCCGACGGCCTCCCAGATCGGGTAGAAGACGGCCGTCCACTGGTCCGGCGCGCGCGCCACGAACTCCTCGAACGCGCGTGCCTCGGCGGCAACGAGGGCTTCCACGCGGGCGCGCCGGGACAGGTCCGCGGATGGGTGGGCGAGGGTGACGATCCTGCCGCGGAAGCCCCCCCGGACACGGCGGACGGCGGCCACGTGGAGCGGCGCTCCCGCCTGGAGGGCGAGGAGGGCCGGCCCGATCGGCAGAGGGGCCGGGAGCCCGAACAGCGGCGTCAGGAGGCCCCCGCCGGTGAGATCGCGGTCGGCGACGAGGCCCACGGCCTCGCCCCGGTCGAGCGCGGCCCGGAGCTCCCGGCGGGCGTCGCGGAGGTCCACGGTGCGCACGTTGGGCCGCTCCCTGGCCCGGCGGATCACGCGCTGGAGCTCCGGGTCGTCGAGCGTCTCCATCGGCCCCGTGATCGGGACCTGGCTGCGGTCCTCGAGAACCGTGAGCATGGCGGCGAGCGATCCGAAGTGGAGCGTCGCGAAGACCATCGGGCCCGCGAAGGCGAACGCCGCGTCAACGGACTCAGGTGTCTCGATGAGGAGGCGCCGACGGATGTCGCGGGTCCCCGCGGCCCCGCGAAGGGTCTCGACATACGTGCGGGCGGCGTGACGGAACGCGCTCCGCACGAGCCGTTCGAGGGCCGCCGGGTCGGCCGCCGCGGCGCGGACGCGAGGCCCGCTCCGCCCGTCTGCCGCGAGCGTCGCGACCACGTGGGCGAGGTTGCCGCGAGCGATCGCCCCGCGCGCCGGAGCAGCCCGGTACCAGAGCTCACCGGCCGCGTTGCAGAACCCGTCCACCACGCCGATCGGCAGGTGGGACAGGAGCGCGATCAGCTCCTCGAGGAGGCCCGCGCGGGCACGCTGGAATGCCGTCCCTCGCCGGATCGTCGGCTCCGCGGCCGTCGGCGCGTCGCTCGTTGCCCCGGGCGCCGTCACGATGCCGCCCCGCGGATGCCCGCCGAGGGAATGCCGGCGCCGGTGAGGTCGCGAGCCCGCGCCGCGAGCGCCGCCTCGTCGGCCCGGTCCTCCGGCCAGATCGGCTGGAAGACACACCACTGCTCCGGGGCCTTGCGGACGACCGGCTCCAGCGCGTCGGCGATCGCCTGGGTGGCCCGGGCGATCTCGGCCGGCTCCGTGGAGGTGACGAGGATCGGTGCGCCGATGCCGCCGACGAACGCGCCGTCCGGTCGGCGGATCGTCCAGAACGGGACGATCGTCGCCCCGGTTCGCGCGGCGAGGACGGCCGGGCCGGCCGGCAGCGTCGTCCAGGAGCCCAGGAAGCGGACCGGCTGGTCGTCGGGGCGGTAGCCCCAGTCCACGAGGAGGCCGAGGATCCTGCCCGCGCGAAGAACCCGGTAGACCTCGCGCAGGTTGCGCCAGCGGATCGTCTCGAGGCCCCATTCCCGGCGGCGCGCCGTCAGGCGCTCGAAGAGCTCCTCGTACGTCGTGTCCTCGGCCAGGGCGTGGACCGGAAGGCCGACCTGGGCGAGCGCCGCGATCGCGGCCTCCCCGTTCCCGAAGTGGAGGCCGACGAGAATTACCCCCTTCGACTCCTGCCAGATGGCCCGCAGCCGCTCCGTGGGCCCATGGAACTGGGCGACCTGCTCGGCCGGCGACATCCGCAGGAGGTGCATCCCCTCGACCACCCAGCGGACCTGGTTCCGGAAGACGGCGCGGGCGAGATCGTCGGCCCGGGGGTCGTCCGGGTCCGTACCGAGGACCCGGACGGCGTTCGCCCGGACGTGCCGGCGCTTCTCCGGCCAGAGCCGGTAGACACCATCGGCGACGAGCCCGCCGACGCGGGCCGTCGGGCCGAGCGGGAGCCGCCCGAGCGTCCACGACCCGGCCTCGTAGGCGACGACGACCGCCCTGTCGAAGAGGCGGGCTCCCCGACCCGCGGCCGTCGGGCGGCGATGGGGAGCGCGTCGATCGCCAGGGGGCGTGGCGGCGCCGGGTGGTGCCGGGATCCCGCCCGGGGAGGCGGCAGCGGCCGCGCCCCCGGGAGTCCCGGGCGCTGGGGTCACTTCGCGGCGGTCCCGGCCGGGGCCTTGGCGAGGGTGCGGAGCTTGCGGGCGACCGGCTTCTCCGTCCCGACGAGCGTCTCGTTGTCCTCGCCGCGGATGAACGCCTCGACGCGGTTGAAGGCGATGTCGTCGTGGATCTGCTGGGGCGGGCTCTTCATGAAGTAGCTCGAGGGCGCCACGAGGGTTCCCGTGAGGCCGCGGTCCAGGCCGAGCTTCAGGCAGCGGATCGCGTCGGTGATGACGCCGGCGCTGTTCGGGCTGTCCCAGACCTCGAGCTTGAGCTCCGCGTTGAGCGGCACGTCGCCGTACGTGGTGCCCTCCATCCGGATATAGCACCACTTGCGGTCCTTGAGCCACGGCACGTGGTCCGACGGCCCGACGTGGATGTCGTCGGAATCGAGCTCGTAGTCCAGCATCGAGGTGACGGCGTTCGTCTTGCTGATCTTCTTGCTCTCGAGGCGCTCGCGCTCGAGCATGTTCAGGAAGTCGGTGTTGCCGCCGAAGTTCAGCTGGTACGTCCGGTCGAGGCGCACGCCACGGTCCATGAAGAGGCGGGTCAGCACGCGGTGGGTGATCGTCGCGCCGACCTGGCTCTTGATGTCGTCGCCGATCACCGGGAGGCCCGCCTCGGCGAAGCGGCGCTGCCAGTACGGCTCACGGCCGATGAAGACGGGGATCGCGTTGATGAAGCCGACGCCGGCCTTGAGGGCCTGCTCCACGTACCACTTCGTGGCCTCCTCGCTGCCGACCGGCAGGTAGGAGACGACGACGTCGACCTCGCGCTCCTGGAGGATCCCCACGATGTCGGCCGTGGGGCCGGGGGCCTTCTCGATGATCTGGCTCAGGTACTTGCCCAGGCCGTCGTGGGTCATCCCCCGTTCGACCTTCACGCCGAGATTGGGAACCTGCTGGAAGACGTACGTGTTGTTCGGCTTCTGGTAGATCGCCTCGGAGAGGTCCTTGCCGACCTTGTTCTTGTCGATGTCGAACGCGGCCACGAACTCGATGTCGCGGATGTGGTAGCCGCCCAGGTTCACGTGCATGAGCCCGGGGACGAAGTCGGTCTCCTTCGCGTCCTCGTAGTAGTAGCGCCCCTGGACCAGGCTGCTGGCGCAGTTGCCGACGCCGACGATCGCGACGCGGATCTTGCCGTCCTTCCGCTTCGCTCCGGCCCAGGCCCCGCTCGCGCCCTTCGCGCCGTTCCCGTTGTTGCTCACGTTCGTGCTCCCGCTCTTCTTGGCCATGGTGTCGTTCGTCCTGCCTCCTGGGTGTGGTGGTGGGTTGCTTCGCGTCTCTAGCTCGGCCGGTCCGCTGCCTCCGTGGTGGCGGCCGCGCGGGCCTGGGCGCGGGTGTGGAGCACCCGCTGGATGACGGTGATCGTGGCGCCGATCGCGATGATCGCCAGGGCGCCCTCGATCACGAGGATCCCGAGGGGGATGGTTGCCCCGCCGGCTCCCTCGCCCGCGGTGACGACCTCGGTCCCGAGCAGGCCGCCGACCACGAGCCCGCCGCAGAGGATGATGAGCCGGATCTCGCGGGGCATCAGGCCGACCGCCGCCATCCCCGTCCCGGCCGAGAAGCCGAGGCCCTCGGACTTCGCCCGGGTGTAGCTGACGAGGAAGGCGGAGGCCATCGCCGCGGCCGCGAAGACCGGGGCGTTGATCCATCCGCTCGCGGCGAGCCCGGCGACGAGGCCGACGTAGACGAGCGCCTCGCCCCAGCGGTCGAAGACCGAGTCCATGAAGGCCCCGAGCCGGCTGGCCTGGCCGGTGGCGCGGGCGAGGGTCCCGTCGAACATGTCGAAGACGCCGCCGGCGAAGACGACGAGCCCGCCGAGAACCCACAGCTGGAGCCCGAGGAGGAGCGCCCCGACCGCGGTGATGCCGAACCCGACGAGGGTCAGCCCGTCGGGGGTCAGCCCGAGGCGGCCGAAGAAGAGGGCGATCGGCTCGCCGGCCTTCTTGACCCGGCTCCGGGTGTCGTTCGAGATCGTCATCGCTCAGCTCATGCCCAGGATCGCCCGCTCACGGGCGGCCACCTCGCCGAAGGCTTCGGGTCGCAGCGAGCAGATCGTCTCGCGTCCAGCACGCTCCGAGACGACGAGGCCGGCCTCACGGAGGCGGCGCAGGTGGTGGCTCACGAGGGGCTGGCTGAGCCCGACGTGGTCGATGAGCTCGCCGACACTGGCGGGCCCATCCGCGAGCCGCCGCACGATGCGCAGGCGGTTCACGTCCGCGAGCGCCTTGTGGAAGACG
>JBBSAS010000104.1:0-6046 GCA_038252055.1 Candidatus Limnocylindrales bacterium | reverse complement strand
GTTGCCCGCTCCGCGCGGAGCTCGGCGGGCCGGCGATCTGCGCGGAAACCGTGCCCCCGCTCATCGAGGTCGCCCCGGGCCACCAGGTTGCCTGCCACTTCCGGGGGCCGGAGGGCGTCCCGGCCTGACGAACCCCGCCCCGGCGGGCCGGGCTCGCCGCGACGGGGTCTGAGGCGCGACCGAGTGTTCGCGACGATGGCCCTCCGGCGCCGGTATCCTTCCCCCGTGGTGCAACCAGCGACATCCACCCGCCCCGGCGCGACCAGGCGCATTCTCGTCCGGTCGCCGAAGGATCCCTTCGAGGTCGTCAGCCCCGAGGACATCCTCGACCGGAACCTCATCGCGAGCAACAGCGGAAACCTCGTCTTCCTCCACGCGACGAACAAGATCCTCTCGACGCGGGGCACCGAGGTGGTCCCCGACGAGCTGCTCGTGGGCGCGCGGCGGGCCGACCTCATCAACGAGCGCTATGACGCGTACGTGATCCCCCTCGCGAACGCGTTCCGGCACAGCTTCGAGCCGATCCTCCTGCGGATGACGAAACTGATCTCCCGCCTGAAGATCCCGGTCACGATCCTCGGTGTCGGGGCCCAGTCGAACCTTGCCTACGAGCTGGACCGCCTCCGCCCGATCGAGCCGACCGTCCGGGCCTTCGTCTCGGCGGTCCTCGATCGCTCCCCCTCGATCGGCGTCCGCGGCGAGCTCACCGCCACGTACCTGCACAGCCTTGGCTTCCGGGACGTCGAGGTGATCGGCTGCCCCTCGATGTTCCTCAACGGTCCCGACCTGCGGGTCGAGAAGCGCGCCGAGCGCCTCGACGACGCCTCCCGGATCGCTCTCAATGTCTCGCCCTACGTCAAGGCGATGGGCGACATCGTGCTGTCACATGTGGCCCGCTACCCGAACCTCACGTACTTCCCGCAGGACCTCAACACCCTGAACCTCCTCCTCTGGGGCGAGTCGGCAGCCGCGGCGGCCCAGCAGAACAAGAACCCCGTGCACAGCTCCCATCCGCTCTTCCAGCAGGACCGGGTCCGCTTCCACGTGGAGCCCTGGACGTGGATCGACGACCTGCGAACGTACGAGTTCGCCTTCGGGACGCGGATCCACGGCAACATCGCGGCGCTCGTCGCCGGGACCCCGGCCTACGTCTTCGCCCATGACTCGCGGACCCTCGAGCTGGTGCGCTACTTCGGGATCCCCCATTGCCCGATGCCCGACGTCGCCCCCGAGATCGATGCCGCCGACCTCTACGCGGAAGCCGACTACGGGGAGCTCAACCGCGGCCACACTGCGCGGCTCGCGACCTTCCTCGATTACCTGTCCCGCCATCGCCTCGACCACGTCTTCGCCGAGGGCGAGGACCCGACCGCGTTTGACGCCCGGGTCGCCGCCACGCCGTATCCGCCGGCGATCGGGGTCTCGTCGGCGGTCGCGCACCCGGCGAGCCTGGCCGCGCGACTCCGGCGGGCTCGCCACGGCCTCCGCGAGGCAGCGCGGTCGCCGCGGATCCGGCGCTGGCGGGTGGCCGCGATCCGACGCACCGATAAGATCACCGGGCGCACGGCCGCGACGGAGAGGCCGCGTCGGTCCGACGCGCCCGACCTGCCGGAAATGGCCGCCGGCGACGAGGTCGATCGAGACTAGCACTAGCTCGTCGGTCGCGGAGCGGCCGGGCTCAGCGGGTGCTGGGGCCGTGGCTGGGGCCGCCGCCTCCCGTGCCGGAGCGGCCGGGGCCGGGGCCCCCCGTGCCGGGATCGCCGAGGCCGGGGCCAAGGAAGCGCTCGACGAACCGGGCGCTCGCCCGGCCATCGCACCCCGAGAGGTGCCGCTCGATGAACGCGTCGTAGCCGGAGAGGTCGAAGCGATCCGCCAGGATCGCGGCCGCGATCCCGTCCGTGTCGCTCACCCGGACCCCGATCATCTCGGTCCGGTAGTCGAGGTAGAGGCCCGGATCCGCCTCGTACGCGGCCAGGTCCGGGGTGAGGAGGACGATCGGGCGGCGCAGGAGAGCGTACTCGAAGATCGAGGACGAGTAGTCCGTCACGAGGACGTCGGCGAGGGCGAGCAGGTCGTTCATCTCGGTCGCGGGGCCGACGACGACGTCATAGCCAGCGGTGCTGACGGCAGCCGGCGCCAGATTCGGGTGGGTCTTGAGGACGAGGACGTGGTCGGCCAATAGAGCCGCCCGCAGGCGCGGAGCGTCGAGCCCGGGCGCTCCGCGCTTGCCCTTTCCGCGCCCCCGGAAGGTCGGCGCGTAAAGGACGACCCGGCGCCCCGCGAGCGCCGGATACCTCCGGACCAGCCGCTCCCGGGCCGCCGCCATCGCTGCTGCGTCGAAGAAGAAGTCGGTCCGCGGCGTGCCGAGCGCGATCACGCGATCGAGCGGAGTCCGGAAGGCGGCTGACCACGGAACGCGCGACTCCTCGCCGGCCGTCACGACCCAGTCGTAATGGCGGTGCAGAAAGTCCCGTTCCGGCGCGGCCGGCGGGACCGCGGTGTCCATCCCGAACCGCTTCAGCGCCCCGACCGCGTGCCAGACCTGGACGACCGTCGTTCCCTTCCGGTGGCTGGCGAGGTGGACGGGAAGGTACGCGTTGTCCACGACGACGAGGCCCGCGGTCCGGAGGTGGTATATCCCACGGACGAGGCGGAGGGCGTAGGCGAGCCGGGCCCTGAGCCCGTAGCCGTACGGCTCGAGGAGCAGGACCACCTCGACCTCGGGCCGGAGCGCGGCGATCGCCCGCCGGAGGTGCAGGAGGTTCCCCTCGAGGGTACCCACGCGCGCCGACGCGAGAACGACGCGCCCGGGCCGCACCGGGAGGAGCCCGAACAGCAACCCGGCGATGCGGAGGACCGCGCCCGCGAGGAGGTACTCGAGACGGCTCACGACACCGCCGTCCCGCTCCCGGCCCGTGTCGCGCATGCGCCTCGCCCACGCGCCGCGTCGTGCGTCGTCCGGCGACTCACGCCGGTGTCGGGTGCCCAGGTCCGGCGTCGCCCGTCCCGGGCCCCGGGGCACCCTGGCCGAAGGCGTCGTGGCGCCGCACGTCCACCACCTGGCCGGTGAGGTCCGACTGGATCAGCGCGAGCGTGACCCGGGCCACCTCGTCGGGGCCCAGCATCCCCTCCATCGACTCGGTCGGGAACGCCCGCCGGCGCATCGGGGTCGCGGTCCGCTCGGGGTTCACGGCGTTGACTCGGATCCGATCGGCGGCCCATTCCTCCGCGAGCCCCTGGGCCAGGTTCACGATCCCGGCCTTGCTCGCCGAGTAGGCGACGTAGTCCGGGCGTCCGCGAGTGAACGAGCTCGAGGTGAAGACCGTGAAGGAGCCGCCCGACCGGGCCAGGTGGGGATGGGCCGCCCGCGCGACGTTGAGCGAGCCGGTGAGGTTGACGTCGATGACCTCGGCCAGCTCGGCGGGGCTCGAGGCCGTGACCGCGCCGATGCGGAGGAGGCCGGCCGTGCAGACGACGTGATCCAGGCCCCCCAGGCGGGCGGCGGCCTCCTCGGTGTGCGCTTCCACCGCGCCATAGTCTCGGACGTCCAGCCCCAGGGTGGTCCCGTCCACCGCCGCTCGGGCGCCGAGCGCTGTCGCCGCCTCGGCGATCGCGCGGCCGATCCCGTTCGTGCCCCCGACGACGTAGATCCGCGCCCCTTCGATCGGATGGGCCGGGCGGAGGTCCGCGGCAGGCGCGATCGTCCGCATCTGGATCATCCGGTCGGCGAGGACGAGGTCGATCCGGGTGGTGATCTTGAGGTTCACCTCGTCGCCGGCGACCGCGAGCACCCGGGCACCCGGCACGTGCCGGAGCACGAGGCTGCAGTCGTCGGTGGCCCCGAGGTCGCCCGCCGCCGCAGCCGCCTCGTAGGCCGCGGTGAGCGTCCGCGTGCGAAAGACCTGGGGTGTCTGTCCGCGGCGATAGCGGCCGCGATCGGGGATCTCGACGACCTCGTCGTCCTCGACGATCACGAGCGTGTCCGCGCTCGGGATCACGGTGTCCGTCGCATCGGCTCGCCCGGACAGGACCGGCTCGAGCGAGCGGAGGATCACCTCCCGCGGAACGAGGGGACGCACCGCGTCGTGGACGAGGATCACGTCGTCCTCGTCGGCCCGCAGCGACCGGAGCCCGTTCCGGGTGCTCTCGTTCCGCGTTGCGCCGCCGGCGACGATCGTGACCGGCACCGACAGGTCCAGCGCCGCCACGACCCGCTCCGTCTCGGCGATCCAGCTCGCATGCGAGACGATCACCAGCTGGTCGATCGCGGCGTCCGCGAGGGCGCGGAGCGTCCGTCCGAGGATCGGGTCTCCGGCGAGCCGGATGAACTGCTTCGGGATCTCGCCGCCGAAGCGGTTGCCATCGCCGCCGGCCAGCACGATCGCATGGGTTCGCATCGAGTCGGGTTGCTCCTCGTGGTGCGCGGGGTTCGCGCAGAGCGTACCCCGCGCCGCGCGATCCCGGGGAGGTCGAGGCGCGGGGCCGGTGGGACCGGCCGACGGCGGGGCGGCGCCCGCGGCGGGTCGATATCATGCGGTCGAAGGAGGTCTCCGTGCCCGAGCCGCACGCGTCGCCCGTGGCGGCGACAGCGCCGATCCTCGACGCCCTCGAGGTGGCGTGGACCCGCATCCAGGTGACCATCCGGCTCCGGTCCGTCGGGGGGTCGATCGACGCCGCGGCGGGACTTTCCCTCGTGCGCGATGATGCGGCGGCCGTCATGGCGCCCACCCACGCCGAGACCGATGGCGACAGGATCACCCTCCGCTTCAACGTGATGCAGGGTCCCCGGCGGGTCCCGCTGGACCCGGGCCGCTGGCGGCTCGCCGCGGGCGAAGGAGACGGTGCGCACCGGACGCCGGTGACGATCGCAGACCCCGGGCCGCTCGCCTCGGGCGCGGCCGTCACTGCCGAGTTCGCGCTCGGGCGCGGCCTCTACGGGGTCGTCGTGACCATCGACCCGATCCGCCGGAACCTCGTCCTCGTCGTGAGCCTCGATCCCGACCGGGGAATTGGTTCCGTCGCGGACGCACCCGATGGGGCAGAGGCTGACCCAAACACCGAGGGAGAGCCCCGGGACGCGATGCGACGGCGGCGCCTCCGACGGATCATTCGCCCCCTCCGAGGTGCTTCCTTCTCGCTGGTGCTCCGGATCGCGCGGCTCGCGGCACGTCGCAACGGACGAAGGATCCTCTTCACCTCGGATTCTCGGTCCGAGCTGGGCGGGAACCTGAAGCTCGTCCACGACCGCATGCTGGAGCGCGGCCTCGACCGCGACCATGAGGTCCTCACCCTCTTCAAGCCCGGGATCGCCACGAGCCGCTCGCTGGCCGACCGGTTCCGGATGCCCTGGCTGCTCGCCCGGGCCGACACGATCGTCATCGACGACTTCCAGCCCGCGATCTACCGGGTGACCCTTTCCGACGTGCGGATCGTCCAGCTCTGGCACGCGGTCGGGGCCTTCAAAACGGTCGGCTACAGCCGGGTGGGGAAGCTCGGAGCACCGGACCCGTATGGCCGGGTCCACAAGAACTACACCCACGTCACGGTGAGCTCGGAGGCCGACGTCCCGGTTTACGCGGAGGCGTTCGGGATCCCGGAGGACCGGGTCGTCGCCACCGGGATTCCCCGCACCGACCGCTTCTTCGATCCCGCGTACGGGGACCGGGCCCGCGAGCTGGCCCGCGAGGCGTTCCCCGAGGCACGTGGGCGGACCGTGATCCTCGTCGCCCCGACGTTCCGCGGGATCGGGGCGAAGACCGCCACCTACGACATGGACCGGCTTGACTTCCCCGCCCTCCACGCGGTCTGCCTGGAGAGGGACGCGGTCTGCATCGTCCGCATGCACCCCTTCGTGCGAGCGCCGCTCCGGATCCCGCCACCCCTCACCGACCGGATCCTCGACGGGCAGCGGACGTCGATCGACGTCAACGACCTCCTCTTCGCGGTGGATCTCCTCGTCACCGACTACTCCTCGATCGTCTACGAGTTCTCCACGCTCGACCGCCCGATGCTCTTCTACGCCTACGATCTCGACGACTACGTGGCC
>JBBSAS010000103.1:0-6066 GCA_038252055.1 Candidatus Limnocylindrales bacterium | reverse complement strand
GGTCGCGACCATCGCGTGGCCGTCGGTCCAGGCGGCGACCTGCTCCGGCGTTGCCTCCGTCTTGCTCGTCGGGTTCGAGAGCGGGAAGATCAGCGGCACCGGGCAGCTTTGCGACATCGCCCGGATCAGCGGCTCCGTGAAGGCCCCGGCCGTGCCGGTCGTCCCGATGAGCGTCCCCGCCCGGACGGCCCGGACGGCGTCCACCGGCGTCGCGTCCGGGGCGAGCCCGAGCGCCGCCAGGTCGTCGTCGGTGAGGCCCACGGCCGCCTTGTCGTCCTCGATCCCGGGGCGGCTCGCGTAGACGAGCCCCTTCGTGTCGAAGAGGATCGTCGAACGCCGGATCAGCGTCGCGTCCACGCCGGCTTCGAGCTGCGCGGCGTGGACGAGCCGGGCGATCCCGATCGCGGCGGCGCCGGCGCCCATGAAGACGAACCGCTCCTCGGCGAGGGGCCGCTCGAGGTGCGCGAGGCCGGCGAGGATCCCCGCCAGGACCACCGCGGCCGTCCCCTGGATATCGTCGTTGAACGAGGGGAGGACGTCGCGGTAGCGATCGAGCACGCGGATCGCGTTGTGCTGCTTGAAGTCCTCCCACTGGAGGAGCGCCCGCGGAAAGACCGTCCGAACACCCTCGACGAACGCCTCCACGAACGCGTCGTACTCCGGTCCCCGGAGGCGCGGGTGGCGCCACCCGAGATAGAACGGGTCGGCGAGGAGGGCGGCGTTGTCGGTCCCCACGTCGAGCGAGACGGGGAGCGTCCAGGCGGGATAGATGCCGGCCCCGGCCGAGTAGAGGGCCAGCTTCCCGATCGGGATGCCCATCCCGCCGGCACCCTGGTCGCCGAGCCCGAGGATCCGCTCGTTGTCGGTGGCCACGATGAGCCGGACCTCCGTCTGGGAGGCATTGCGGAGGACCTCGGGGATCCGGCCCAGGTCGGCCGGCGTGATCCAGACGCCGCGCGGCCGGCGGAAGATGTGGCTGTACTCCTGGCAGGCGCGCCCGACGGTGGGCGTGTAGACGATCGGCAGGAACTCCTCCAGGTTCTCGGCCAGGAGTCGGAAAAAGAGCGTCTCGTTGCGGTCCTGGAGGGCGGCGAGGCCGATGAACTGCTCCAGCTCGTCGGCCTTGCGCCGGACGTGCTCGAGCTCGAGGGCGAGCTGCTCCTCGAGGGACATGACATGGGTGGGCAGGAGGCCGTGGAGCCCGAACCAGTCGCGCTCCTGGTCGCTGAAGGCGGCGTCCTTGTTGTAGAGGGGCCGGCCGAGGAGCGAGCGGCCTCGGAAGGCCACCCGCATCGGGGTCGGGGAGTCGGTGGGCGAGGCGAGATGGGTCAATGGGTTACCACCACGGTTGCGGTCGCATGGGTGACGACGTGCTCGGCGACACGGTCGCCGGGGCCGGGGTCGCGTCCCCCGGGGATGCGGGAGCCGATGACGATCGTGTCGAAGTCTCCCTCCTGCGCGATCCGCTCGATCGTCCGGGCGGGATCACCGAGCGGCTCCAGGAGCTCGACGTCGATCCCCCGGTCGGCGAGCGCGCGGCGCGCCTCGTGGAGCTCGCGGGCGTGCGCTTCGCCGCCGTCCCACGGCTCGGTGGGCCGGCGATCGTCGCCGATCGGGACGACGGAGACGACGCTGAGGGAGGCCCGGAAGGCAACAGCCAACTCGGCCGCCGCCTCGAGGGCCCGGCGACCCGGTTCGCCTCCGTCGTACGCGAGGAGGATTCGCTCCATCGGCTGGCTCCCGCACGCGAGTCGGGCCTGGTGCGGGCCGGCTCGGTTTACGCGACCCAGCGTGACGCGGGGCGGCGGCGCCGGATAGGGCGGTTGGGCGCGATCTGGCGTGCCGGACGGATCGGGCGCCGCGCCGTCCGGCCCCGCCGCGGATCAGGCCTCGGGGCTCTCCGCTGCCGGCTCGGCCTCGGGGACCTCGCCCTCGGGGGCCGCCTCGCCCACCGGAACGGCCTCGGCCTCGAGGACACGCGGCGGAGCGACCTTGAAGACGATCTCGTCCGGGTCGGTGAGGAGCTGGACGCCCTCGGGGACGGGCAGGTCGCGAACGTAGATCGCGGCGTCGAAGTCCACGAGGACGGAGAGATCCACCTCGATCGCCTGGGGCAGGTGATCGGGGCGGGCCCGGACCTTGACGCTGCCGCTGGCGTTCAGGAGCGTGCCGCCGTGCTTGGAGACGGCCTCGGAGTCGCCTGTTCCGTGGACCGGCACGTCCACGGTCAGCTCCTCGGTCATCCGGACGGCGAAGAGGTCCACGTGGATCGGGCGGCGGTTGACCTTGTGGATCTGGACGCCGTGGATCAGGACCGGCGTCGCCTTCTCACCGTCCACGGAGAGGTCGATGAGCGCGTTCGGGCCCACCCGGCGGCGGAGCAGGTTGAAGTCGTGGGCGTCGAGCGTGACGGCGGTCGACTCGAGGTCACGACCGTAGACGACGCCGGGCAGGAGGCCGTCGGAGCGGAGGCGGGCGGTCGCCTTCCCGGTGACGGTGCGGCGCTCGGCGGCGAGCGCGGGGCGGGTGGGGCTCATCGATGATCCTTCTGGTGTGGCGGGCCCGCGGCGGCGCGGTGGGCACGCGACATGGCGGCGGCGCGGTCGATCCGGCGGCCGGGCGCCCGGTCGCACGCAGGGTAGCACGGGTCCGCCCACGTACGGGTGTACGATCGAGCGGCCATGGGTGCCACGATCCTCATCGTCGAAGACGAGTTCGCCGTCGCCCGCGGAATCGAGTACGCCCTGACCCAGGAGGGCTACACGGTCACGGTCTCCCGTTCGGGCGAGGAGGGACTCGAGTTCGCTACTCACCAGGCCCCGGACCTCGTCGTCCTCGACGTCCGGCTGCCGGGAATGGACGGCTTCGAGGTCCTGCGCCGCCTCCGGGCGACCGGGGCGAAGATGCCCGTCCTCGTGCTCACGGCACGGGACGAAGAAGTGGACAAGGTCATCGGGCTCGAGCTCGGTGCCGACGACTACCTGACGAAGCCGTTCGGGCTCCGCGAGCTGATGAGCCGGATCCGCGCGCTCCTGCGGCGGGCCTACGGCGACCTGGCCGACGCGGCGGGCGGTCGCGTGATCCGCCACCGCGACCTCCTCGTGGACCTCGAGCGTCGGCGCGTCCAGCGGGGCGCAAAGCGGATCAGCCTCACCCCGACCGAGTTCGAGATCCTCCGGCACCTTGCGAGCCGCCCGGGACGCGTCTACACCCGGGGCGAGCTCCTGGAGCTCCTGCGCGACTACGAGGCACTGGACCAGGACGAGAAAACGATCAACGTCCACGTGAGCCACCTGCGGGACAAGATCGAGGACGACCCCTCCCAGCCCGTCTTCGTCCTCACGGTCCGGGGAGCCGGCTACGCCTTCGCCGACCGCTGACCGGGACGACGACCCGGAGGCCTTCGCGGTCGATGACCCCGACAGGACGCCCGGCCCGGGCGAGGTCCCGGGCCATGCCTCGGGGGTAGCCGGGCGCACCTTCCAGGCTCGCCTGACGCTCGCCTTCGTCGCCGTCGTCGCGCTCTCGCTCCTCGTGGTGGCCGCCGTCGTGGTCAACCGGCTCGACGCCTACTTCCGCGGCCAGGAGCAGGCCGCCCTCGACGCCCGCGCGACCGAGGTTGCCCGGATCGTGACGATCCTCGCGATTCCCGCCGCTGGCTCCGACGGCCCCGTGATCGGGGCCGCAAACACCCTCAACCCCGACGTCGCGGCGGCGATCGGCGACCCCACGGTCCTCCGCTTCCTCACGAACGAGGTCGCCCTCGCCGACCTCCAGGTCGGGATCGGCGGCGCCACCCAGGCCGCCGAGGGGCGAACGATCGTGACCCCCGCCGCGGACGGCGTCTTCACGGCCGCCCTGACGGCGGACCCGGCGCCCGGACAGGCCCGCGAGCCGTTCACCGCGCAGGACGCCTCGGGCCCGGTCTCCGGCGGCGCCTTCGGCGACCCCTGGGGCGTGGCCGTGATCCTCTCGAACCCGTACACGACGCGGGCATCGACGCTGGCGACGATCACCGGGCTCATCGCGGTCACGGCCCTCGGGGCGCTCATGGTCACGATCATCTTCTCGGCCTATCTCGCGGCGCGCTTCACCCGTCCGCTGCGACGGCTCGGCGAGGCAACCCGCCGCCTCGGCGCCGGGGACCTCTCCGGGCGCGTCCCGACGGCCGAGCTCGAGACCTCGTATGCCGAGGTCGCGGAGCTGGCCCACCAGTTCAACGCGATGGCGTCCCGTCTCGAGGAATCGGTGGACCTCATTCGCCGTGACCGCGACCGCAGCCGGGACTTCCTCGCCGATGTCTCCCACGAGCTCCGGACCCCGCTTGCCGCGGTCCGGATGAGCGTGGAGCTGCTCCAGGGACGGGCCGGTGAGGAGGCAGCGACGCGGGCGGAGTTCCTCGAGACAAGTCGCGGCCAGCTCGACCGGATGGACTGGCTCGCCCATAACCTTCTCGAGCTCTCGAAGCTCGACTCGGGGCTGCTGCACCTGGACCTGCGGCCAGAGGACCTCCGGTCGACGATCGAATCCGCCTTCGAGCAGGCCGACGCGGGTGCCCGGCGGCGCGGCGTCGCGCTCGAGCTGCGGCTTCCGCCGGCCCCGCTCCGCGTCCGCCACGACCCACAGCGGATCGGCCAGGTGGTCGCGAACCTCGTGGGCAACGCGATCAAGTTCACGCCCCCGGGCGGAACCGTGGCGGTGGACCTGGAGGCCGCCCGCGAGGGAGCGACGCTACGCGTCCGCGACACCGGGGTGGGGATCGACGCGGCGGAGATCGACCGCGTCTTCGAGCGCTTCTACCGCGGTTCCCTGGCCAACGAGGCCCGCGGCTCCGGGAGCGGACTGGGCCTCGCGATCGCCAAGTCGATCGTGGACATGCACGGGGGACGGATCGGGGTAGAGAGCCGTGTGGGCGTGGGGACGACGTTCACCGTCACCCTCCCCCGGATCCCCCGGCCCGGCGAGCAACCCGGCGGCGGGGGTGTCGTGGCCTGACCGGAGCGCGGCCACCTCGCCGCGCCAGGTGACGGATTCTTCACCCGGGCATCATGGTCGCCGCAACCGCGGCCTGCCAGAGTGAGATGAACCAGCGGTTCTCGGCTCGCGCCGGCCGGCCGCAGAGAAGAGGACCGAGCACGAGCGATGACCGAACCCCTTGACCTGCCGCCGACACCGCCCCGGGCTCCCTCCGCGGGCGGCACCCCGCCATCGGACGGGCAGTGGTCCCCGGTCGAGCCGGGCATCGACGGTCCGACCCAGCCCGTGACCTACTCGCCGACCATCGATCGCCGCCCGTGGACCGATTTCGCGGTCGAGGCCGACGCCGAGCACGTTCCTCCGCCCACCCCGAGCCGCTGGTACGAGGCCGATCCGACAGCGCCCGGCCCGGTGTCTCCGGCCCCACGGTCCGGGGGCGGCAGCAGCCTGGCCGTCGTCCTCGCGGCCTCGCTCGGGGCCGCGATCCTCGGGTCGCTCGGGACGTACGGCGTCCTTTCCGCGAGCGGCGCCCTCGATCGTCCGGTCGCGACGGTCGCTCCCGTGGGCCAGGCGACTGCGTCGCCCACCGCGACGCTCCCCTCGGTCGTGGCCGGCGGCGAGACGACGGCCGTCACCCTCGCGGCCGAGAAGGTCTCGCCGGCGATCGTCACGATCGCGGTGGCAGGGACGACCGCGAACCCGAACGACCCCTTCTTCCAGGTCCCCGAGTCAGGGGTGGGATCCGGCGTCATCTTCGATCCCGCCGGGTGGATCGTTACGAACCGGCATGTCGCCGAAGGTGCCAAGTCGCTGACCGTCACCCTCAAGGATGGGCGGACCTTTGACGGCACCGTCTACGGCATCGACACCCTGACCGACCTCGCGATCGTGAAGGTGGACGCGACGGGCCTCCCGGCGGCGCCGATCGGCGACTCGTCGACGGCGCGGGTCGGCCAGCTCGCGATCGCAATCGGAAGCCCGCTCGGGACGTACACGAACTCGGTCACGGCCGGTATCGTCTCGGCCTTCGGCCGCACGATCCAGGTCTCGACCGTCCGGATCCGCCGACGCCGGGCGGGCCGGATCGGG
>JBBSAS010000102.1:0-6101 GCA_038252055.1 Candidatus Limnocylindrales bacterium | reverse complement strand
GGCGCCGCTCCGGGCCGTGATGGAGGCGGGGCCGGACATCCTCAACCACAACGTCGAGACGGTCGAGCGGCTCCAGAAGCCGGTCCGCAAGCGCGCTCGCTACGACCGGAGCCTCCAGGTTCTCGAGCGGGCGAAGGCCGACGCGACCGATCTCGGGATCGCGGTCCACACGAAGAGCTCGATCTTGGTGGGCCTCGGCGAGGAGCGCGACGAGCTGCTGGCGACCTTCCGCGACCTGCGGGCGGTGGATTGCGACATCCTCACGGTCGGCCAGTACCTCCGCCCGACGCTCGACCACCTCCCGCTCGTCCGCTACTACCACCCCGACGAATTCGCCGACCTCCGCCGCGACGCCCTGGCGATGGGCTTCCGGCACGTCGAATCGGGACCCCTCGTCCGCTCCAGCTACCACGCCCGCGACCAGATCCCGGGCGCCGAGCTGCGGACGCTTCGTCGCAGGGCCGCCGTCGACGCCGAGGGGCGGGTGGTCCCCGGCGCGTAGTCGCGGCCCCGACGGCCGCGGAGGGCGCGCCGTGGGCGGCACGGCCGTTGCCGCATCTCCCCGTGGGCGCGGTCGCCGGTCGCCGCCGCGCTCAGCCTGCGGTCGGCACCACCCAGGGGAGCGCCTCGACCGCCGCGCGGACCCGCGGCCAGAGACGCTCGGGACCGAAGCGGAACGGGTCGTCGCAGGGGAGCCCCGTCTCGGCCTCCGTCGCCGCGATGACGCGGCGCGCCTCGTCCGGGTCCGCAATCAGCGACGTGTTGAGGGCCACCGCCACCACCTTCGAGGGGGCCACGAGCCCGGCCACCGTCTCGTGCGCCCGGATGAAGTCCGGCAGCGGGGCGAGCGGGAAGAGGCGGTCCGGGACGTGCGTCCAGTCGTGGTCGTCGCGACCCGGCAGGTGGACGAGGATCATCGCGTGCGGCGTCGCGCCGTGGATGAGGCCGAGCGTCACGGCCGAGTACCCGGGGTGATCGAGCGAGCCCTGGCCCTCCACGAAGAGCCAGTCGCCGCGCGCCTCCCCCTCCTCGACGAGCCACTCCACGGTCCCGTTCAGGAAGTCGCTGATCACCCGGTCCACGGCCACGCCCCACCCGGCGATCATCTGCCCCGTCTGGCCGGTAGGGACGAAGACCGGCCGGTCGCCGCCCTCGCGGGCCGCCCGCACGAGCTCGAGGGCAACCGACATCTTGCCGACGCCGCAGTCGCTGCCGACCATGAGGACGACTCGCGAGCCGGGACGATGGAGCCGCCCAACAGCTGTCTCCATCCGCTCGGGCGGGCGCCGGTAGTCGACGATCCGCACGCCGACCTTTGCCGCGGCTGCCGCCAGCTCCGGATCGTCTCCGAGGAACGAGTGCAGGCCGGAGTGGACGTCGAGGCCGGCGCCGATCGCGGCCAGCACGGTCGTCCGCCACGACTCCGGGAGCCGGCCGCCGGTCGGGGCGATCCCGATGACGAGGTCGGTCGGGTCGAGGCGCAGGGCTTCCTCGAGCGAGGCGACGACCGGCACGTCGCACGCCGGACCGAGCCACTCGGCGACGTTGCGGCCCGCGTTGGCGGAGTCCACGAGGGCGAGGACCAGGTCGGGTCCATAGCGGATGACGCCAAAGGCGGTCTTTGCGTCGTGGTAGGTGAGCTGGCCCTCCGCGAGGATGACCAGGCGGCGCGCTCGCGGGAGGGACGGCGGGTCGGCCGGGGCGTGCCGGTCGGCGGGGGCGTGCGGGTCAACGCCGGGGCGCTGGTCTGGCGCAGAGTGCGGGTCGGTCATGGGGCTCCCGGGGCTGGCTGGCGGCCGCCAGGCCACCTTCGGATACGGCTGGCGGCCGCCGGACGTGGTGGCCGCCGAGCCACCGCCGGTCAATGGGTCGTCAGAGGATCTTGGAGAGGAAGCTCTTCGTGCGCTCGTTGGTGGGATTTGTGAAGAAATGCTCGGGTGTGCCCTCCTCGATGACGACACCCTCGTCCATCATGACGACCCGGTCGGCGACCTCGCGCGCAAACCCCATCTCGTGAGTCACGACGATCATCGTCATCCCCTCCCGGGCGAGCTCCTTCATGACGTCGAGAACCTCGCCGATCATCTCCGGGTCGAGCGCCGACGTCGGCTCGTCAAAGAGCATGAGGGCAGGCTTCATCGCCAGGGCTCGAGCGATTGCGATGCGCTGCTGCTGGCCCCCCGAGAGCTGGCCCGGGTAGACGGCCTCCTTGGCCTCCAGGCCGACCCGGGAGAGGAGCGCGCGCCCCATCTCGACGGCCTCGTCGCGCGCCATGCCGCGGACCTGGATGGGGGCCTCGATGATGTTCTCGAGAGCCGTCTTGTGGGGGAAGAGGTTGAAGCGCTGGAAGACCATCCCGATCTCCTGGCGCTGGCGGGCGATGTTCGCCTCCTTGTCCTCGACCAGCTTCCCGTTCACCTCCCGGTAGCCGATGAGGTGGCCGAGGACGAAGATCCGGCCCTTCTGGATCTTCTCGAGGTGATTGACGCAGCGGATGAAGGTGGTCTTGCCCGAACCCGACGGCCCGAGGATGACGACGACTTCCTGGCGCCGGACGGACAGCGAGACGTCCCGCAGGACCTGGAGCCTGCCGAACCACTTGTCCACGTTGCGGGCGTCGATGATCACGTCGGTGGGTGGCCTCGGCACGCCCCCGATCGCCTCGAGGATGTCGTGGGAGACGGCTGCGCCGGGCGGGCGATCGAAGACCGACACGTCAATGGCCTCCCAGCAGGCCGGGGTTCGCCGGCACGTCGGGGCCGCCCCGTCCGAACCCGGTGAACCGGGAGAAGAAGCCCGGTTCGCTCGGTGTGGAGCCCGCCTGGCCGACCCCGAGGCGCCGCTCGATCCGCGCCTGGACGAATCCCCAGATCGTCGTCAGGAGGATGTAGTAGACGCAGGCGGCCAGGAGCGGCTCGAACGGGCGGAACGTGACCGAGTACCGGTCGATCGCCACCCGGAGCAGCTCGCTCACCCCGATGACGCTCAGGAGCGACGTGGTCTTGAGCATGTTGTTGAACTCGTTCCCGAGGGGCGGGATGATCACCCGGAGCGCCTGCGGGAGCACGATCCGGCTCATCGTCTTGCGAGGGGTCATCCCGAGCGACTTGGCCGCCTCGGTCTGCCCGGGATCCACCGAAAGGATGCCGGCCCGCACGATCTCGCTCATGTAGGCGCCCTCGTTGAGGCCGAGGGCAAGGATTCCGGCGATGACGTTGCCCCGGATCTCGATCGGCCCGAGCTCGTAGAGGCGCGGGAAGAGGTCGATGCCGAGGAGGACCGGCAGGCCGGAATAGAGAAGGAGGATCTGGACGAGGACCGGCGTGCCCCGGAAGATCCAGACGTAGAACCCCGCGATCGACCTGACGAGGCGGTTCCGGGACCGGCCCCCGAGCGCCGCGACGATCCCCAGGCCCACGCCGAGGAGCTGGGCGATGATGGCCGCGTAGATCGTGATTGCGAGGCCGCCGACGAACGCGCCGGTCGGCTGAAAGGCGAGCCTCACGAACTCGCCGAGGTCGAAGTTCACGATGAGCCGGCCTTCCGGGTGGGCGCGGAGCGGGGGATCGCCGCCGCTCCGCGCCGGTGGTTCACGCCAGGACTGACGCCCCTACTTGAGCATCACCACGGACTCGGTCATGCCCCACTTCTCGACGATCGCCGCGAGGGCGCCGTCGGCGTACATCGCGTCGACGGCTGCCTGGGCGGCGCCCTTCATTCCTTCGTCGTCCTTGCGCATCGCGATCCCGATCGCGATCGGATCGATCGG
The DNA here is from genome assembly GCA_038252055.1 of Candidatus Limnocylindrales bacterium. Lineage (GTDB taxonomy): Bacteria > Chloroflexota > Limnocylindria > Limnocylindrales > CSP1-4 > CTSoil-043. Next base: position 2,332 of record JBBSAS010000102.1, on the reverse strand, counting down.
CGTGCCGCCGACCTCGAACTTGCCCTTGTTGTCGGGGAGGGTGTTGTAGTAGGCGACGACGGGGGAGTCGGTCGAGAAGACGTCCACCCGGCCGAGGGCGAGCTGCTGGAAGGCATCAGTGTCGCCCTCGAAGCCGACGATGTCGATCTCCGGCTTGCCGGCTGCCTTGAGCTCCTCGTTCTTCGCGTCGAGGGTGTCCTTGTTCGAGGTCCCGATCTCGACCGCGACCGCCTTGCCCGACAGGTCATCGAGCGTCGAGATGCCTTTCGGGTTTCCGACCGGGACGAGGAGGCCCTGGCCGACCTTCAGGTAGTCGACGAAGTCGACTTCCTTCTTGCGCTCGTCGGTGGAGTTCATGCCACTCAGGACGAGGTCGCACTTGCCGGCCTGGAGCGCCGCGATAATCCCGTCGAACGGGGTGTTGTCGACCTCGAGCGAGACGCCCCAGCGGCTCGCGATGTCGGCAGCGATGTCGATGTCGCTGCCCTGGGCGGTGGTTCCGTCCTCCGCGTAGAACTCCTCGGGCGGGTAGTTGACGGCGCTGCAGACGATGAGCTTGCCGGCGGTCGTGATCCGCTCGGGGGCAGCGAGCGATGCGGCACCGGCGGACGGGGCCGGGCTGGCGCTGCTCGAGCAGGCCGCGACGAGGACGGCTGTCGCGCCTGCGAGCGCGAGGGCGCGGAAACGCCACGTGGACATGGAGGCCTCCTGGTTCAGACGAATGGGATGGCATTGTCGTTGGGCGGGCGGCCCTATGGCCGCGCGCGCCCGTGGCTGCAGGGTAGTCGCCGCGATAAGACGTGCGCAACACGCTCCCTCGCCGCAACCGGACCGCCACCCGGAACGTCGCCGATTCGCCCCGGGACCATTGCGAAGCGGGTCACCGAGTCTCCGCAGGGCCGCTGTGCGCCGGACGGCCACCGCCACCCCGCCCGCGGCCCCGCCACCCCGCCCGCGCGCCGCCGCGACCCCGCCCGCGGTCCCGCGGCCCCGCAACCCGCTATTCTCGGGGCGTGACCCGCCAGCTGTCCCGCAAGATCCCCCTCGCCGAGCTGCACTGCCACCTCGGCGGCGCGGTGACGCCCTCGATCATGTGGGGGATCGCCCACCAGCAGGGGATCCGGCTCCCGACGAAGGACTACTGGGAGTTCCGTGACACCATCACCGTGTCGCCTACCCGCGGCCGCTCGTTCGAGGGGTACCTCGAGCTCTTCCACTGGACCGAGCTGATCCAGTCGAGTCCGCTCGCGGTGGAGCGGGCAACCTACGAGGTGATCGGCGGGGCCTACCGCAAGAATAACGTCACCACGATGGAGCTCCGCTTCAACCCGATGAAGCGGAACCGCGGCGGCGAGCAGGACCTGGACCACATCATCGCGGCGGCCGTCCGGGGGATGGACAAGGCGATCCTCGAGTACCCGGTGAAGCCGGGGCTCATCTTCTGCCTCGATCGGGCCTTCCCGTACCATCTGAACGAGATCATCGCGGAGAAGGCGATCGCCTGGCGCGACCGCGGGGTGGTGGGGATCGACATCGCCGGTCCGGAATCGAGCGGGTTCGCCGTCGGGGAGTACCGGCGCCTCTTCCGCCGCGTCCGTCGCCACCATCTCGGCACCACCGTCCACACCGGCGAATCCGGGCCGGTCGAGGAGATCGCCGAGGTGATCGAGCAGCTGGAGCCCGACCGGATCGGGCACGGGGTGAAGGCCGCCTACGACCCCCGGACGATGGCGATGATCCGGGAGCGGGGCATCGTCCTCGAGATCTGCCCGACCTCGAACCTCAATACCCGGGTCGTCTCGGGCTGGGACGAGCTGCGCTGGATCATCGACACATTCCGTCGCGAGGAGATCCGCTTCACGATCAACACCGACGGCCCGGAGATGCTCAAGACCTACATCCGGGACGAGCTGGCGACGCTCGGGCGTCTCGGGATCCTGACGGCGGAGGAGCAGGTCGAGGTCGCCCGGACGGCCCTTCAGGCGTCGTTCGTCCCGAACGTCAGCGAGGTCCCGCTCCCGCGCCTGGAGCCGGCCCGCCGCCGCGAGGTCGAACGCGAAGAGGCGTAGGGCTTGGTCTCGGCGCTCGCGGTCGCGTCCACGGCGCCCGCGGCCGTAGCGTTCGCGGGTCTCGCCAGGAGCGCGCGACCCGTCCGGGCACCGCTCAGCGCTGGCGAGGCGCGATCCGGTATGTGCAGCAGCGGTCGCCCGAGGCGATGTGCGACGTCCGCACGACCGTGGCGTCGAGCACCTCCTCGAAGAGCTGGAGCTCGGCACGACATGCCGCCGGGTGACCCGCCACCGCACCGAGGATCGCGCAGTTGTGCTCTCGG
>JBBSAS010000101.1:0-6128 GCA_038252055.1 Candidatus Limnocylindrales bacterium | reverse complement strand
GATCTGCGCCCCGAGCGCCCGCATCGCGTCCACGTGGAGGTTCACCGGCCGGCGGCCGATCCGGTCGCCGCCGGGGTTGCTGATGATGACCTTGCCGAAGCGGGACAGGAGCGGGCCGAAGAGGATGAAGCTCGCCCGCATCTTCGCCGCCGCCTCAAGGGGCACGAAGAGCCAGTCCACGTCGCCGGCGGCCACCTCGTAGACGCCGTGGGCGGGATGCTCCACCACCACGCCGAGGTCCGCGAGGGTCTCGGCCATGACCCGCACGTCCTCGATCTCCGGGACGTTGGTGAGCCGGCAGCGCTCGCCGGTGAGGACCGAGGCGGCGAGGAGCTTGAGGGCGGCGTTCTTCGATCCGCTCACCCGGATCGAGCCGGAGAGCGGGCGGCCTCCCTCGACCCGGAAGACCTCCCGGGCGACGGGGTCGGGCGTGAACTCCCAGTGGAAGGGGCGGGCGTCCGCCATGACGCGCCTCCCGCGGCCGGCCGGCGCAAGCCGCGCCGGCGCGGCCCCACCCCGTGACGGCGTTCCGCGACGCGGATCCGAACGAGGGCCGCCTGGAGCTCCGCCCGGGCCTGGTCGAGGTCGGCGGGCTCGACGAGCCCGGCCTCGAGGGCACGCTCGGCGTCGCGACGGGCATCCTGCGCCTTCTCGAGGTCGATCTCCGCGGCGAGGTCGGCCGTCTCGGCCATCACGACCACCTTGTGGGGACGCACCTGGACGAACCCGCCCACGATCGCGAACGACTCCTCGGTCCCGCCCGTGCGGAACCGGAGCTCGCCCGCCCCGAGCATCGAGAGGAGCGGCGCGTGGTGGGGCAGGATGCCGAGCTCGCCCTCGCTCCCGGGCAGGACGACGGCGTCCACGTCGTCGCTGTAGGCCAGCTTCTCCGGTGTGACGATCTCGAGGCGGATGGGCATCGGGCGCTCCTAGCCCGCGAGCCGTTCGGCATTCGCCCGAACGTCGTCGAGGGTTCCAGCCTGGAAGAAGGCCTGCTCCGGGAGCGAATCCACCGTGCCCTCGAGGATCTCCTTGAACGAGGCGACCGTGTCGCGGATCGGCACATAGACGCCGGTCCGCCCGGTGAAGACCTCGGCGACGAAGAACGGCTGGCTCATGAAGCGCTGGAGCCTGCGGGCGCGGGCCACGGTCGCCTTGTCCTCCTCGGAGAGCTCGTCGATCCCGAGGATCGCGATGATGTCCTGGAGGTCGCGGAGCCGCTGGAGGACCCGTTGCGTCTCGCGGGCGACGTCGTAGTGCTCCTGGCCCACGACGAGCGGGTCGAGGACCCGGGACGTGGATGTCAGCGGGTCCACCGCCGGGTAGATCCCCAGCTCGGTGATCGAGCGCTCCAGGCGGATCGTCGAGTCGAGGTGGGCGAACGTGGTCGCCGGTGCCGGGTCGGTGTAGTCGTCGGCGGGCACGTAGACCGCCTGGAGCGAGGTGATCGAGCCCTTCCGCGTCGAGGTGATCCGCTCCTGGAGGGCCGCCATCTCGGTCGCCAGGTTCGGCTGGTAGCCCACGGCCGAGGGCATCCGGCCCAGGAGGGCCGAGACCTCGGAGCCGGCCTGGGTGAAGCGGAAGATGTTGTCGATGAAGAGGAGGACGTCGCGGCCCTCCTCATCGCGGAAGTACTCGGCCATCGTGAGGCCGGTGAGGCCCACCCGCTGGCGGGCGCCGGGCGGCTCGTTCATCTGGCCGAACACGAAGGCGGTCTTCGTGATGACCCCGGACTCGGTCATCTCCCTGATCAGGTCGTTGCCCTCCCGCGACCGCTCCCCCACCCCGGCGAAGACCGAGACGCCGGAGTGCTCTTGGGCGACGTTCCGGATGAACTCCTGGATGATGACCGTCTTGCCGACGCCGGCCCCGCCGAAGATGCCGACCTTGCCGCCCTTCTTGAAGGGACAGATGAGGTCGATGACCTTGATCCCGGTCTCGAAGACCGCGACCTCGGTCGTCTGCTCGTCGAAGGCCGGGGCGGACCGGTGGATCGGCAGGACCGTGGTGCGGTCCACCTCGCCCTTGCCGTCGATCGGGTTGCCGAGGACGTCGAAGACGCGGCCCAGGGTAGGGGGCCCGACGGGGACGCTGATCGGGGCGCCGGTGTCGCGCACTTCGGTGCCGCGGGCGAGCCCGTCGGTCGTGGTCATCGCCACCGCGCGGACCCAGTTGTTGCCGAGGTGCTGCTGGACCTCGCAGACGAGCGGCTCGTGGTCGGGACGGACGATCTCCACGGCGTTGAGGATCGCGGGGAGCTCCCCGGGCGGGAACTCGATGTCCACCACGGGCCCGGTGATCTGGATGACCCGGCCGGTGGCTGCGGGTGCGGCGGTCGCCATGGGTCTGTCTGCCTCCTGCCGGCGTCGTCAGCGCGCCTGGGCGCCGGACGCGATCTCGATCATCTCGCTGGTGATGCTCGTCTGGCGGACCTTGTTGTACGAGAGGGTCAGGTCCTCGATGAGCTCTTCGGCGTTCTCCGTCGCGTTCTTCATCGCCACCATCTTGCTCGACATCTCCGAGGCGGTGGTCTCGAGGACGGCCCCGAAGACGCGGGTCGCGACGTAGCGGGGCAACAGCTGGCGAAGGACGGTGGACGCGTCGGGCTCGAAGATGAACTGGTTGCCGGTGATCTGGTCGGCCTCCGGTCCGGGCACGATCGGGAGGAGCGGCTCCAGGACCGGGCGCTGGACGAGCGTCGAGACGAACTGCGGATAGACGAGGTCGATCCGGTCGTACGTGCCGGCCAGGAAATCGTCGGTGATCAGGCGGGTGAGGGGGGTGACGTCGGCGAACGTGGGCCGGTCGCCGAAGGCGGCGAAGTGCGCCTCCAGGCGGACGTGGGCGCGGCGGAGCGCGTCCCGCCCCTTCCGGCCGACGGTGACCATCATGAGCTCACCCCCGTGGGCGAGGGCCTCGCCGAGGGCGAAGCGCACGGTGTTCGTGTTGAGCGGCCCGGCCAGGCCGCGGTCCGTGGTGAAGACGACGAAGAGGCGCCGGCCGCCCTCCCGGCGGGCGAGGAGCGGATGGGTCCCCGCGTCGAGAACGGTTGCGAGGTCGGCGATGACCTCGTCGATCTTCTCCCGGTACGGCCGCGAGGCGAGGGTCGCGTCCTGGGCGCGCTTCAGCTTCGAGGCGGCGACGAACTGCATCGCCCGCGTGATCTGCTTGATGTTCCCGACGGCCCTGATCCGCCGCCGGATGTCGCGCTGGCTGGCCACGTCGATCTCCGCCCCGGCGCCTAGGCGAGGAACGTGGCGCGGTAGGACGCCACGGCCTCGTCGAGCCCGGCCGCGGTCTCGTCGTCGAGCGCCTTCGTCTCGGCGAGCCGCGCGAGCAGCTCCGGGCGTTCGGTCTCGAGGAAGCGGTAGTAGCCGGCCTCGAACTCCTTGACCCGGGGGGTCGGGATGTCGTCCACGGCCCCCTTCGTGGCCGCCAGGAGGATCGCGACCTGCTTCTCCACGGGAAGGGGCTGGTACTGGCCCTGCTTGATGATCTCGGAGAGCTTCTCGCCGCGCGTCAGCTGGTCGCGGGTGGCCTTGTCGAGGTCGCTGGCGAACTGGGCGAAGGCGGCGAGGGCGCGGTACTGGGCCAGGTCGAGCTTGAGGGGCCCGGCCACCTTCTTCATCGCCTTCGTCTGGGCGGCGGAGCCGACGCGGCTGACGGAGATCCCGATGTTGAGGGCGGGCCGCTGGCCGGCGTTGAAGAGGTCCGTCTCGAGGAAGATCTGGCCGTCCGTGATCGAGATGACGTTCGTGGGGATGTAAGCGGAAACGTCGCCGGCCTGGGTCTCGATGATCGGGAGGGCGGTGAGCGAGCCACCGCCGTTCTCATCGTTCAGGCGTGCCGCGCGCTCGAGGAGCCGGCTGTGGAGGTAGAAGACGTCGCCCGGGTACGCCTCGCGGCCCGGCGGGCGGCGGAGGAGGAGGGACATCTCGCGGTAGGCCCAGGCGTGCTTGGAGAGGTCATCGTAGACGCAGAGGGCGTCCTTCACGAGACCCTGGCCGGGCACCTCGACGCCGGCCTCCATGACCTCCTCGCCCATCGCCGCGCCGGCGTACGGGGCCAGGTACTGGAGGGGCGCGGGATCCCCGGCGCCGGCGACGACGACGATCGTGTGGTCCATCGCCCCGTGCTTCTCGAGGATCGCCACCGTGGAGGCCACCGTGGAGAGCTTCTGGCCGATCGCCACGTAGATGCAGACGAGGCCCTTGCCTCCCTGGTTGATGATCGTGTCGATTGCGATGGCGGTCTTGCCGGTCTGGCGGTCGCCGATGATGAGCTCGCGCTGGCCTCGGCCGATCGGGATGAGGGCGTCGATCGCCTTGATGCCGGTCTGGACTGGCGTGTCCACCGACGTGCGGGTGATGACGCCGGGAGCGATTCGCTCGACCGGGCGCGTGCGGGCGGCCTCGATCGGGCCCTTGTCGTCGAGCGGGCGGCCCAGCGGGTCCACGACCCGGCCGAGGAGCGCCGCCCCCACCGGGACCTCGACGACCCGGCCCGTCGTCTTGACGATATCGTCCTGCTTGATCGCGGCGGCGTCGCCGAGGAGGACCGCGCCGACGGTCTCCTCCTCGAGGTTGAGGGCCATCCCGTAGACGCCGCCGGGGAACTCGAGGAGCTCCGAGGAGAGGGCGTCTGCCAACCCGTAGACCTGGGCGATCCCGTCGCCGACCTCGATGACGGTCCCGACGGTACGCGTCTCCGCGGTCGCGTCGAAGCTGTCGATCGAGGACTTGATGATGCTGATGATCTCGTCGGATCGGATGGCCATGGGGCGGGGCTCCAGTCGCGTGGCGTGAGGCGGGTCAGCGGGCTCCTGCAGCGAGGCGATCGCGGAGCCGGTCGAGGCGTCCCCGCACGCTGGCGTCGATGAGGCGGTCGCCGATCCGGACCGTGACGCCCCCGATGAGGGCGGGGTCGAGGGCGCTCCGCAACGAGACAGAGGACGATCCGGTCAGGGATTCGATCCGGGCGGCGATCGCCCGTGTCTCATCGACGGTGAGCGGATCGGCGCTCGTGACGAGGGCGGCCTCGATGCCGCGATGGCGTTCGAGGAGGCGCCCGTACTCGGTGGCGATGGCGGCGAGCATCGAGACGCGCCGGCGCTCCACGAGCGAGGCGACGAGGTTGTCGAGCTGGGCGTCCACGGGGCTCGGGTCGCCGGGTTTCGGGTCGCCGTCGGGGCTCGGCGCGTCGCCGGGGCGCGCGTCGCCGGCGCGGGCGCCCGCCGCGTCGAGCGCCCGTTCCACCGCCCGGACGCGCTGGACGAGCGGGATCGCCGGGTTCTCCACGATGCCGAGGACGTCGTCGGGGCCGAGCACGCGGGCCGCGGTCTGCAACCTCGCCAGCCAGGCATCCTCGGTCCCGTCCCGGCGGGCGATCTCGAAGATGGCTTCGGCATGGCGACGCGCAGCCGTGGACGGTCGCAGCATCAGGCAGAGGCCTCCGGCGTGCCCGTCTCGGCGAGGAACTCATCGACGAGGCGGCGCTGGCGCTCGCCGGTCATCGACTCCCCGACGACCCGTCCGGCGGCGGCCATCGCCAGCTCGCCGACCTGCGCCCGAAGGTCCGCCAGGGCACGGCCCTTCTCGGCCTCGATCTCGGCGGCGGCACGAGCACGCATCCGCTCGAGCTCGTCGCGCGTGGCGCCGACCTCGGCTTCCCGGGCCTCCTGGGCGAGGCGCTGGGCACGGTCGACGATCTCGCGCGCCTCCCGCCGGCCAGCCGCCACCTCGTCGGCCGCCCTGGCGGCCGAGTCCTCGAGGGCGACACGGGCCGCCTCCGCGTCCCGGAGCCCGCGGTCGATCGCCTCCCGGCGCGCGGCCAGCCGTCCGGCGAGCGGGCCGAGGATGATGATCCAGGCCAGGGCGAAGAAGACGATGAAGTTGAGGGCGGCGACGATCACCCAGAAGAGGTTGATCGTGAAGCCACCCGCGGGTTCCGCCTCCGCCGTGAGCGCCACGGCGGAGCGGGCAACCTCACTGACGGCAGCGTAGAGGTGCACTCCGGGCTCCGGTGGGTTCGCTGGCTACTTGATGAAGATCGCGAGGAGGCCCACGACGATCGCGAGGACGCCGAGGCCTTCGGCGAAGGCCGCGAGGATGATCGCGAGGCCGCGGATC
>JBBSAS010000100.1:0-6176 GCA_038252055.1 Candidatus Limnocylindrales bacterium | reverse complement strand
CGTTCGTGATCGCCGCCACCCCACCGTCCCACGCATGGGTCGCGTCGAGCCGGCCGCCGAGGCCGACTTCGACGACGGCGAGGTCGATCGACTCGCGGGCAAACCAGGCGAAGGCGAGCGCGGTGAGGAGCTCGAACTCCGTGGGCGGCCCGTTCCGGCGGGCGACCCGGTCGGCCACCGGGATCAGCTCGCGGACGAGCCCCGTGAAGACCTCCGGCCGGATCGGCCGGCCGGCGATCCGGAGCCGCTCCCGGTACGTCACGAGGTGGGGCTTCGGCGTTTCCCCGGTGCGGTGCCCGGCCGCGATCAGGCAGGCCGACACGAGGGCGACCACGCTCCCCTTCCCGTTCGTCCCGCCGACGAGGGCGCCCCGGATGGCGCCCTCCGGGCTCCCGAGCTCGCGCAGGAGCGCGCGCGTCCGTCCGAGGCCGAGACGGATCCCGAAGCGGCCGCGGGCGTGGAGCGCGGCGACGGCCTCCGCGAACGACTCCGGAAGGGCCGGTGACGCCGCGGGGGGATGCGTGGACGCCGGCCGCTCGCTGCCGCTCACCCGTGGCTCGTTGCCGCTCACCGGCCGAACCGCACGAGGGTGCGAGGACCGGTCACCTGCCGAGCTCGTCCTCGTAGAAGATGCACTGGTTGAAGCGTGCCGAGAGACAGACGTCGTTGACGAAGCCCTGCTCCAGGTGAACCCCGCCGCGGACCTGGCAGCGGGAGACATTCGTCTCCTGGCGGATCAGGGCCTTGAGGAGGTGCGGGGCCTGGATCGGGATCGCCCCGCGGGCGCCGGTCATGTAGAAGTGCGGGCAGACGTTGCGGCGGAGGCTCGGCATCCCGAACCCGATCCGGGCGATCCCACCGGAGCGGGGCACCGTGCCGGGGCGGGACGTCGGGGGCGCGGGCTGGCCGACGGCGGCGCGCGCAGCGGCCGCACCAGCCTGCACGGCCGCGGCCGCGACCCACGACGGCCGGTTCACCCGGGCGATCGGTGGATGCATCGGGCGCACGCCCGCGGCCGGGCTCGCGGCGCTCGCCGGGGGCTGGCCTTCGCGCTCGGGGAGCCCCGGGCCAACGGCGCGGCGCCCGGCGCCCGCCTGTCCCGTCCCGACCCCGGGGGGGCGAACCGCGACGATCGGCGAGAAACGGGTTACCGTCCGCGCGCCGGGACCCACCCCGATCACCGACCGGACGGTGCTCCGGTTCGCGATGGGCCGCGGCGGGACCGATGGCGACGACCCGCGACGCGCCGGCTGGCGCTCCTCCACTCCTCGTCCTCGTACAGGCGCACGCTCCCGGACGTGCGCGGACGATGGCAGCGTACACCGGACCGCACTGCCGGATGATCCCGGATCGGCGCGCGGCGTCGGATCGGCCTCCTGCCTTCGCCGGGCGGCGTGCGACAATGCCCGGCGATGACCGCCCGTCGTGACCGCCCCAGCCAGGTGCGACCTCGCCCGCCGTCGTCGGGCGCGTCCCGCCGGCTCCCCCCGCCCCGGCGCCCCTCCGGGGTCGGACACCCGGTCCGGGCGACGACGCCGAAGCCCGCCCGCCGGATCCCGCTGGCCGCCCAGCTCGCGCTCGGCGTCGCGGTGGTCGCGCTCGCGGTCGTCGTCTTCTCGACGGTGACCGGGAGCCTGCCGCGCATGGTGGGCGCCATCGGCTCGGCCTTCGGGGGCGTGACGGACGCGATCCTCACGACCCCCACCCCGCAGGAGACGGCGCCCGCGATCCTCCCCGCCCCGGCCCTCGAGGCGCCGGAGAGCCCATACACGAACACGGCCACCGTGTCGCTCCGCGGGACCGTCCCGCCGGAAGTGGTCGGGCGCGGTGACGAGTACGTGATCCGCATCTACGTGGCCCAGCCGGACGCGATGCCACAGGACGTCCTCGACGTCCCGGTCGGCCAGACCGCCGCATTCGTCGTGAACGACCTGCCCCTGGAGAAGGGGCGCAACGACGTCACGGCGGCCCTCGTGGGGCCGGGCGGTGAGTCGGAGCCCTCGGCGGTGGTGACGTACGTCCTCGACACGTCGAAGCCGAAGATCACGGTGACCTCGCCGAAAGACAACGCCCGGGTCAACGGCGCCACGGTGAAGCTCGTGGGGAAGACACAGGGCCGTGCCACCGTCGTCGCCCGCAACGAGACGAACGGGACTGCCGCCACCGCGGTGGCCGAGAATGACGGCGCGTTCACGCTGACGGTCCCGATGAGCTCGGGGGCGAACGCCATCTCCCTGACCGCCACGGACCTCGCCGGCAACGTCGGGACGGCATCGCTCAGCGTCCGCCGCGGCGCCGGCAAGCTGACCGTCGCCCTCTCCTCGTCCGCCTACCAGGTGAGCGCCGCGAAACTCCCGCGCTCGGTGGAGCTGCGGGCGGTCGTGACGGATCCCAACGGGCGACCGATGGCCGGCGAGACGGTCTCGTTCACGCTCTCGATCCCGGGCGTGCCCACCCTGACCGGAGAGGACACGACCGACGCCAGCGGTGTCGCCACGTTCAAGAGCACGATCCCGAAGGGCGCGACGAAGGGCAGCGGGCTCGCGACCGCCTTCGTCAGCACCGCGGACCACGGCGACGCCTCGGGACGGACCTCGATCACGATCGTGAAGTAGGCGCCCGATCCGAACGACACCCTCTCCGCGGATCGACCATCCGTTCGCCGGTCGCGCGAATCCCCTCGACAGTCGGTTCGTGCGCAGCTACCATCCGCCCATGCCGAACTGGCGCTGCCCACACTGCCGGACGCCCCAATCCGAGGCGGCGCGCTGCTGGGTCTGCCGGCGCTCGACCACGAGCTGCGCCACCTGCGTCCATTTCCGCCGCTCGGTCGCTCCTGCCGTCGGCGGGACCTGCGGGCTCGACTCCCGGGGGGTCCCGCTCCGCGGCAACGAGTTGCGTGGATGCTGGCGGCCGGTTCGCCCGGGTCGGACGGTGGGACCGGACGCGCTGGCGGTCGTGGACCCCATCGGTCCCGTCTTCGCGATCCCCGGCGGGATCTGGGCCGAGCCGGAGGCCTGAGGAGCCGACGAGCCCTCGCCGGCCCCGATCAGCGCGCCCGGTCGCGAGATCCGGTCACGGGTCGCGGTCAGGGCCCGGGCACGGATCCCGGTCAGGGGGCCGGGGCGCTCGCCGCGAGAAGGATCGGAGAACCGGGCGCGACGCTCGTCCCGGGGGGCGGGTTCTGGGCGGTGACAACGTCCGTGTCCGCCGGCGTGGCGCCCTGCCACTGGATCACGAGACCTTCCGACGTCGCCTGCGCCTTCGCCTCCGCGACGGTGAGGTCCACGAACGTGCCGACGATGACCGGCGCCGGCGTCGGCTTCGGGGTCGCGGTCGGCTCGGGCGTCGGCTCGGGCGTCGGCTTCGGGGTCGGGCTCGGCGTCGGTTCCGGGGTCGGGCTCGGGCTGGGCGTCGGCGTCGGCTCGGGCCCCTTCGAGACCTCGTAGTCGATTGCCGTTCCGGTGGGCACCTCGGTATTCGCCGGGATTGCCGTCCCGATCACCGAGCCCTCGGGGATCGCTTCGTCGTACGAGGGGGTCCGCAAGCCGACCTGGAGCTTCAGGTCGATGAGCTGCGCGATCGCATCCGCCTCCGGGACGTTCGTGAGATCGGGCACGGTCACGAGCTCCTTGCCCGAGACGACCTCGACCTTGACGGTCGAGCCGCGGTCCACCGTGGTCCCGCCCGGTGGATCCTGGCTGACGATCGTGCCCTCCGGCCTGTCGTTCTGCTTCACGTAGGTCGGATCGAGCACGATCTCGAGCTGCTGGGCCGTGGCGGTCGCGTTCTCGAAGCTCTGGTCCACGAAGGACGGCAGGAGCACGGTGCCCGGCCCGGGCGTCGTCGCGGGGCCGTTCGCGGCGAGCACCCGGAAGACGAGGAGGCCGACGATCACGAGGATCGCGAGGCCTAGCAGCCCGGCAATCCAGGTCCACGGGCTCATGCCGCCGCCCTCTTCCGGCCCCTCGGGCTCCAGCGGCTCGGCCGGAGGAGAGGACGCTCCGGCGTAGGCATCCACCGGATACGGGCGGGCCGCTGTCGCGGCACCGGCCGCGGCACCGAGCGCCGCTGCGCCGGCGACGGGGATGCCGGCCGCGGCCCCTGCGGCTCCCTCGTCGAGGAACGCCTCGAGCGCCCTGGCCATCTCGTCGGCCGACCCGTAGCGGGCCGCCGGATCCGGGCTCAGGGCCCTGCGGTCGATCGCCTCGAGAACGGCCGGGACGTTGGGCCGGACGTCGGAGACGAGCGGCGGCGGCGCGGAGATCCGAGCCATCGCGACCGCGGCGGCATTGTCCCCCTCCCAGGGCCGCCGGCCGGTGAGGAGCTCATAGAGGACGATCCCCAGGCTGTAGATGTCCGAGGCGGGCGTCGCCGCCTCGCCGAGCGCCTGCTCGGGGCTGAAGTAGTGCACGGATCCGAGGGTGACCCCGGGCAGCGTGAGGCGGGCGTCCGCCCAGGCCCGGGCGATGCCGAAGTCGGTGACCTTCACCCGGCCGTCGGAGGAGACGAGGATGTTGCCCGGCTTCACATCGCGGTGGACGATTCCCCGGGCGTGGGCGGCGCCCAGCGCGTGGGCCACCTCCGCCGCGAGGCGCGCGGCCTGGCGGGGCGGGAGCGGGCCGTTGCGGGCCAGGAGCGAGGCGACGTCCTCGCCGTCCACGAGCTCCATCACGATGTACGGCACGTCGGCGTCGGTCCCGAAGTCGTAGACGCCGACGATGTTCGGATGGCTGAGCGACGCCGCCGCCTGGGCCTCCGCGCGGAACCGGGCGACGAAGTCCGGGTCGCGCCCGTACTCGGGACGGAGGACCTTGACCGCGACCTCGCGGCCGAGCTGGCCGTCCGTAGCGCGATAGATCGTGGCCATCCCGCCCTGGCCCAGGAGCTCGACCAGCCGATACCGGCCGCCGAGCACGTCGCCGAGCGCTGTCACTGGTCGGTCTCTCCCGTTGCGAGCTGAGGATCCGTCCGACGGATCAGATGTCGAGGCCGCGCAGGTAGTCCGCGAACTCGGAGCCGAGATCGGGTCGGGCGAGCGCAAGCTCGACCGATGCCTTCAACCAGCCCATCGTGGTCCCGGCATCGTACCGGGTTCCCTCGAACGCATAGCCGTGGACCGGCTGCTCCTCCATGAGGGCCTTGATCGCGTCCGTCAGCTGGATCTCCCCACCGGCGCCGCGCTGCGTCTGCTCCAGCTTGTCGAAGATCTTCGGGGTCAGGACATAGCGGCCGATGATTGCCATGTTCGAGGGGGCGTCCTCGGGCTCCGGCTTCTCGACCAGGCTGTCCACACGCCAGAGCCGTCCGTCGTGGCCGTCGAGCTGCTCGCCCCCGATCACGCCGTAGCGGCTCGTCTCCTCGTGGGGAACCTCCATCACCGCCACCACCGAGCCCTTCGTCTGGTGGTAGGCATGGATGAGCTGGCCGATGCAGGGTTGCTCGCCGACGACGACGTCGTCCGAGAGGATCACCGCGAACGGCTCGTGGCCCACGAGCTCCTTGGCCATGAGGACGGCATGGCCGAGGCCGAGCTGTTCCTTCTGGCGGACGTAGGCGATCTGGGCGAGGTCGCTGATGTGGCGGATCTTGCGGAGGAGCTCGATCTCGCCGCGTTCCTCGAGGAGGTGCTCGAGTTCGTAGTTGAGGTCGAAGTGGTCCTCGATCGCGCGCTTCTGGCTCGAGGTGACGATGATCACCTGCTCGATCCCGGCGGCGACGGCCTCCTCGACCGCGTACTGGATGACCGGTCGGTCGACGAGCGGAAGCATCTCCTTCGGCTGGGCCTTCGTGGCCGGAAGGAAGCGGGTCCCCCAGCCGGCGGCGGGAAAGACAGCCTTGCGAACGCGCATCGGACCTCGATTCGGCGGACGAATGGGGGCGGGCCGCGGGCTCGCGGGTTGGGGGAAGTATACCCGCGAGGCTCCTGATCCCCGGGGCGGGCCGTCCGGGGGCCGGGTCCGCCGGACGAGGCTCAGGCCGCTCCGCTGGCTGCCTCGTGCGGTTCCGCGGCCTCGCCACCGCGCTGGAGCAGAGCCGCGGCGAGGAGGACGAGCACGCCGCCCGCGAGCTGGAGCGGGCCCAGCGCCTCCCCGAGTGCCACGGCCGCGATCGCCGCGCCCGAGACCGGCTCGAGGAGGGCAACGATCGAGGTCCGGGTCGGGCCGATCGAGCGG
>JBBSAS010000099.1:0-6187 GCA_038252055.1 Candidatus Limnocylindrales bacterium | reverse complement strand
GGCCGAACCCGTCGTGCCGGCCGTACCGGCCGTGCCGGTCGTGCCGGCCGACACCTGCCCCGGCTCGGCCTGACCCTCGCTGGTTGGGGTGATCCGGATCTGCCGAGGCTTCACCTCCTCCGCCTTCGGAATGCGGAGGGCGAGGACGCCGTCCTCGAAGCTGGCGCTGGCCTGATCGCCGACCATTCCCTTCGGCAGTTCGAGGGTGCGGCTGAAGCTGGAGCGCCGGATCTCGTTCAGGACCCAGGATTCGTTCTCCCGCCGGGCCTCCTCCTTCATCTCGCCGGAGATGGTGAGCGTGCTGCCGGTCAGGGTGATGTCCACGTCGTCGGGCTTCCAGCCGGGAAGGCTCGCCTTCACGACTAGCTCCTCCGGCGTGGTGGTGATGTCGAGCGGCGGCTCGGCACCGAGGGTGAGGGCGCGCCAGCCGCGCGGTCGCTCGACGTCGTCCTCGAAGAGCCGATCCATCGCCCGGCGAAGCGTGAAGATCTCGTCGAACGGGCTCGTCCTGCGAATGAGGGTCATGGCTACTGCACCTCCTGGTGCTCCGATCGTGTCCGCCCGCGCCCCCCGGCGCGGGGTGCTCGGCTCGCATGCCCATCGCTCGCCCGGCGCCTGAGGGGACTCGGGGCTGCGACGGTTCCGAACATGACGACAGGATAGAACCCTACCAATCATGTTGTCAAGAACCCTGCGGTTGGGCTGTGTCGACCGGCCCGGTGCCTGCCAGGCCCGCCGGTCGTCGGCCGGCTTTCCTGCCACGAAAGACCCGTCACCCGCGGACCGTTCGGAGGGTCCGGATCGATCGGATTCCGCCGTGTCAGGAATGGTTCGGGCGGCGCTCGGCGATTCCTTTCGTCCGGCGACGGATCTCGGCATGATGAAGGGCGCCGATCGTCAGGACTTGCGTACGAGGAAAGGGTCTGCCCGAATTCGTCGCGCCACGACGGTTTTGGGCAGACCGGCCGCGGATCGGCAGACCGGCCGCGGATCGGCAGACCGGCCGCGGATCGGCAGACCGGCCGCGGATCGGCAGACCGGCCGCGGAGCCGTCAGCCGGGCGAGGTCAGGTGACGACGCGTCCGATCAGCGCCTCGTGGAGGACGGGCTCGCACTCCGGGCGGCCCGTGGCGATGACCTTGTCGCCGGCCTGGAGGATCGTGTCCGGGCGGATCGCCTGGGCTGCGTCGTCGCGCACGATCGCCACGATCGCGCAACCGTCCGGCAGACCGATCTCGCGCGCGTTGCGGCCGACCGCCGGGGAATCGTCGTCGAGGTGCGCCTCGATCAGCTCGAACTCGCCCGTGAGCGCCGCGAGATGGAGCAGCTCGTGGACCGGGATGTCCTGCTCGATCGAGCCGAGGATCATCCGCGTCGGCGAGATGATCTCGTCCACGCCGAGGTGCTTGAAGAGCAGCTCGTTCTTCGGGTTGTTGACCCGGGCGATCGTCTTCGGCACGGCGAAGTGGTGCTTCGCCATCTGACAGATCACGAGGTTGTCCTCGTCGTCGCCCGTCACCGCGGCGATCACGTCGGCCCGGTTCGCGCCCGCTTCGGCGAGCGCGCTGCCCTCGCAGCCGTCCTTGGCGACGACGATCGACCCGATCTCATCGGCGATCCGGTCGGCCCGGGTCCGGTCCTTCTCCATGAGCACGACCTCGTGCCCCGATTCGCTGAGCTCCTTCGTCAGGTAGTACCCGACCTTCCCGCCGCCAACCACCATCACGAACATGGCTCAGGCCTCCCGGCTCGGTGCGGATGGGGCCGCCGGCGCGGCTGACAGGCCCCCGGCGCGGGCGGCTGCTGGGCCGCCCGCCCACGCGGCGCCGGCCGCCGGCGCGGAGCCGGTCACGGTCGCGGCCACGGCCTCCGCCCCGTGCTCGTGATCGTGCGGGCGGGGCTCGTGGATCGCCGGTTCGCCGCCGACGGGCTCACCGAGCGCCGCGAGGATGGCCTCCGACATCATCGTCGTCCGGCAGATCGTGCCGATCCCGAGCTCCGCGTAGGCATCGGCACGGACCGGGTCGTTGACCTTCGCGTAGACGCGGCCCACCCGGAGCGCCTCGAGGGCGAGCTGGGCGGCCATGATGTTCCGGTTGTCGCCCTCGGTCAGGGCGAGGAAGAGGTCGGCCCCTTCGACACCGGCCCGGCGGAGGGTGTCCTCGTCAGTGCCGTCGCCGCGCACGGCGTCGCCGCTGAAGGCTGCCGGCAGGCGATCGAAGGCACGCGTGACCAGGTCTACGATCGTGACGTCGTGGCCGGCGGCCTCGAGCGCGGCCGCCATCGTGGCGCCGACGCGACCGCAGCCGATGATGACGGATCTCATGAGCGGTATTCCTCGGGCATCGACTCACGTGCCACCCAGACGGCGCACGGAGCATTCTTCAGGACGTAGGGGACGGTCCGGCCGATCGCGAAGTCGCCCCCGAACTTCGTGCGGTACGGCAGCCCGACCACGAGGAGGTCGGCGGCCCGCTCGACGGCCTCGTCGACGAGAGCCGCGCCGACGTTCCGTGCCTGTACCAACACCGACTCGACCTTGTGGCCGGCCCGCTCCGCCTGGGCCTCGGCCATGTCGAGGACCTGCTGAGCGCCCACGTTCATCTCGGCGACGCTGGCATCGAGCGGCAGCGTCCAGTCGATCTCGACGACGTGGACGGCAACCACCTCGGCGTGCGCCGGCCGGGCGAGCTCGAGGACGAGGCGCAGGATCCGGGCGTCGGTTGCCTCTCCGTTGAGCGCCACCACGACACGGCTGAAGACGGACGGCTGCTTGTCGGGCACAGGACGCGGGGAGCCTCCGGGGTGAGTCGGACGCTGCGCCGGGGGCGAGGTCCGGCGGCGTGCGGGTTCCACGACACGATAGCACCGTCACCGGCGACCCGGCTGACGTCTGTCCCCGCTGACGTCGGCGACCCGACTCACGCCGGTGACCTGGCCCGACTCACGCCGGCGACCCGGCCCGGACCGCCACGATCCCCTGGCCGGGCGCGATGCGCTCAAGCCCGGGCCTTCGGGCCCTTCGATCGTCGGTAGGGGATGTCGAGGGTGACCGTGTGGTCGCGGCCGAGCATCGCCGTTCGGAGCCGGCGGGCCGCCTGGTTGTAGAGGAGCCCGTCCCACCAATGGCGACCGATGTACTCGGGGAGCACCACGATCGTCCGCGGCAGCGGGCGATCCGGGGGCCAGGTCCGATCGAGGACGTTGAGGTAGGCCACGAACGGGCCGACGAGGGCCCGGTACGGCGACTCCACGACCACGAACGGCACGTCCGGAAGCTGCCGCTCCCAACGCTCCCGGAGGACCTCCCCCCGCTCCGGATCGTCGGTGACGAAGACCGCCCGGATATCGGCCGAGATCGAGCGCCCCACGTTGACCGCCTCGACGACGGCCCGGTTGATGCCGTTGACCGGCACGATCACCCGCTGCGCCGTGTCCGGGCGGGCGATCCCCGCGTCCTCCTCCACCCGCAGGTCCGCCTCCTCGGCGCGGTACTGTCGGTGGACCCAGACCATGGCGAGGACGATGCCCGGGATCGCGATGGGGGCGATCCAGGCGCCGTTCGGGACCTTGGCGATGGTGATGATGACCCACACGACGCCGGTGATGAGCCCCCCGATGAGGTTGAGCACGGCGCGCCACCGCCAGCCGCGCGTTCGCTCCTTCATCCAGTGGAGCACCATGCCCGTCTGGCTGATCGAGAAGGACAGGAAGATCCCGATGGAATAGAGAGGGATCAGGGCCGCGACCGAGCCGTCGAGGACGAACAGGAGGGCGGCCGCCACGCCGCCGAGGGCGACGATGCCCCAGGAGAACGCGAGCCGGTCGCCGAGGATCGCCAGTTGCCGAGGAGCGTAGCCGTCCAGGGCGACGATCTGGGCGAGGCGCGGGGCGCCGTTGAAGCCCGTGTTCGCGGCCAGGAGGAGGATGAGCATGGTGATGGCCTGAAAGATGACGTACGGCGGTCCTTCCCCGATCACGGACCGGGTGATCTGGGAGATGAGCGTCTCCCGCTCGGTGGGATCCGGCGCCAGGCCGTAGGCGCTGCCCAGGAAGGACAGGCCGACGAAGATGACGCCGAGCAGGAGCGCCATCGCCAGCATCGTCTTCGCGGCGTTCTGCGGCTCTGGCGGCTTGAACGCGGGCACTCCGTTGGAGATGGCCTCCGTGCCGGTGAGGGCGACGGACCCGAAGGCGAAGGCGCGGAGGATCAGGAAGATCGAGAGTGTCTCGAAGCCGTCCGGCGGCTGCTTGACGACGGGCGCGGGGAACGACGCCGCGGGGTTGCCCGAGGCGACCGCGGCGAGGCCGAGGCCGATGATGGCGAGGGCGCCGACGACATAAGCGTACGTCGGCACGGCAAAGATGTTCCCCGACTCCCGGAGGCCGCGGAGGTTGGCCAGGGCGAGGAGCGCGATCGCGGCAACGCCTAGCTCGGCGCGCCACGGCAGGAGGCCCTGGTACACCGACGTGAACGCCGCGATCCCGGCCGCCACCGAGACGGCGACGGTCATGATGTAGTCGTAGAGCAGCGCGGCGGCCGCCACGAGTGCGACGCCCTGGCCAAG
Organism: Candidatus Limnocylindrales bacterium; assembly: GCA_038252055.1. Taxonomy (GTDB): domain Bacteria; phylum Chloroflexota; class Limnocylindria; order Limnocylindrales; family CSP1-4; genus CTSoil-043. The sequence continues at coordinate 1,619 of JBBSAS010000099.1, read as the reverse complement.
GTTGGCCCGGGCGACGGCGTAGGCGCCACCGCCGGTCGGGTAGGCCATGCAGACCTGGCGGTAGGACAGCGCGACGACCAGGAGCAGGCCGGCGATGGCGAGGGCGATCTCCGGGCCCCAGGCGAGAGCCGAGGCGCCGGCGATGGCGAGGATGCGCAGGATCTCCTCCGTCGCGTAGGTCGATGAGCTGATCGCGTCGGAGCTGAAGATCGCGAGCGCCTTCGTCTTCGAGAGCCGTTCGCCGATCTCCTCGTCCGAGGCAAGCGGCCGGCCGATCGCGATCGACTTCACTCGCGCCCAGGCCCGCCCGACACTCGTTGTCGGCGCGCTAGCGGCCGCCTTCGCCGTGAGCTGCCCGGGCCCGGTGTAGCGGAAGTAGGCGCTGTGGGGGCGCTCGATCCGGACGCGCCGATCGCCGATCTTGCGGCCGCTCAGGGGGCGCCGACCGCCGATCATCGACCTACTGGCCCCGGGACAGCCGGTCGGCGAGCCGCTGCGGCAGACCGGCGGCGCGGATGTCCGCCTGGACGGCAGCGATCGGATACGCGACACGATGCCACGTCACGCGAGGCTCCTCGAGGTCGATGACGAGGGCGCTCGCTCGCGGGTCGCCGTCGCGCGGCTGGCCGACGCTGCCGGGGTTGAGGAGCAGGCGCCGGCCGTCGAGTCCCAGCTCCGAGCCGCTGGACGGGCCGAGGAGCTCGACTGTGCCGCCGTCCTCGCGCCAGGCCGCCGGGATGTGCGTGTGGCCGTGGAGCAGGTACGGCGTCGCGAACGCATCGAGGTTTGCGCGGGCGACGCGGCTCGTCGTGACGTACTCCCAGGTGGGGTCGCGCGGGCTGCCGTGCACCAGGGTGAACTCGCCGTCCACTAGGCGCTCTGGGAGGTCGCGGAGCCAGGCGCGTGTCGCCCCGCTCATCTGCCGCTCGGTCCACTCGATCGCCCGACGGGCGTCGGGGTTGAACCACTCCACCTCGGGGCCACCGAGGGCGGCGATGTCGTGGTTGCCACGGACGCCGACCGCGCCGAGCTCCCGGAGACGCTTGACGACCTCGTCCGGGTGAGGGCCGTAGCCGACGACGTCGCCGAGCTGCCAGTACCGGTCGACCTCGCCGATCGCGTCGAGCACGGCGTCGAGAGCCGGGAGGTTCGCGTGGATGTCCGAGAGGACCGCGATGCGCATCGCGGGGGAGCGTACCGCGGGGCGGAAGCAGGCGTGCGCCGGGGTCGGTGGAGGATCCGTGAGGGATTGCCCAACCGGGCCGTGCGCAGGCGCCCACCGGTCCGCCGGCGCCCACCGGTCCGCCGGCGCCCGCCGGTCCGTCGGCTCCTGATCGTCACCAGGGACGCCGTTTCCGCTCGGCGGGCGGACGGGGCCAGCGCGCGTCGGTCCGCCCCTCCTTCCGGATCGCAACGAGGACGTGGCCGGCGAGACCCGGGACCGCCGCCGGGGTCGTCGTCTCCAGGCTTCCGCCGCCGAGGGCCGCGATGGCCGGGAGTGCCCGGGTGCGCTCCTCGCCCGCGCCGTCGCGCTTCCAGGCGAGGAGGAGCCCACCCGACTCGAGGAGCGGGAAGGCGAGCTCGACGAGCTCGGGAAGTCCCGCGACCGCCCGGACGGT
>JBBSAS010000098.1:0-6227 GCA_038252055.1 Candidatus Limnocylindrales bacterium | reverse complement strand
CGGCCCCGATGAAGTCGCGGATCTCGTCGACCGTCTGGCTTGCGGCGATCAGCTCGGTCTCGACCTGGGTGTCGATCCCGTAGAAGCAGGGGTGGTAGAGCGGCGGGGCGCTGATCCGGACGTGGACTTCGGCAGCGCCCGCCTTGCGGAGGAGGCCGACGATCGAACGGGTCGTCGTTCCCCGGACGATCGAGTCGTCCACCACGACGAGCCGCTGGCCCCGCACGACGTCGCGGAGGGGGTTGAGCTTGACGGTGACGCCCCGGTGGCGCATCGCCTGGGAGGGCTGGATGAAGGTCCGCCCGGCGTACCGGTTCCGGTACATCCCCTCCCGGAACGGGACGCCCGACGCCTCCGCGTATCCCGCCGCGGCCGGCCCGCCGGTGTCGGGGACCGGCATCACGAGGTCCGCTTCGACCGGGTGCTCGACCGCCAGCTCCATCCCCATTCGCCGGCGGACGTCGTAGAGGTTGCGGCCCTCCATGACCGAATCGGGCCGGGCGAAGTAGATGAGCTCGAAGACGCAGAGCGCCGGGGTGGCCGGGGCGAAGCGCACCGAGCGGGGCGCGGCGCCCGGTTCCAGGATCACGATCTCGCCCGGCTCCACGTCGCGGACGTACTCGGCGCCGACCACGTCGAGGCCGGCGGTCTCCGACGAGAGGACCCACCCGGCGGCGGCATCGGGATCGTCCCACAGGCCCGGCGCGTCCGGGTCGTTCGGGAGGCGGCCCAGGACCAGCGGCCGGAAGCCGTGGGGATCCCGGACGCCGATCACCCGCCGCTCGTCGAGGACGACGAGGCTGTAGGCGCCGCGGACGGCCGGGAGAACCCGCACGAGGGCGTCCACCGTGTCGGCCGCCGGCTCGTCGGCGAGGAGGGCGGTGAGAAGCTCCGTGTCCGTGCTGGCCGGGAGTCGTCGGCGACCGCCCGGGAGGCGCTCGAGGAGCTCCCGCGTGTTCACGAGGTTCCCGTTGTGCCCGATCGCGAGGGCCCGGCGCGGTCCGAGGCGGAGCGTCGGCTGGGCGTTCTCCCAGACGGTGGACCCGGTCGTCGAGTAGCGGCAGTGCGACACGGCCAGTCGGCCGGGGAGGCTCGGCAGGCGCCGCTCGTCGAGGACCTGGGCGATGAGGCCGAGGTCCTTGTAGAGCATCAGCTGCTCGCCGTCCGAGACCGCGATCCCGGCCGATTCCTGGCCGCGGTGCTGGAGGGCGAAGAGGCCGATCGCGGCGATCCGGGCAGCATCGCCGCCGGGCACGACCGCGCCGAAGACGCCGCACATCCCCCTAGCCCTCTGCGCCGAGGGCGCGCGGGAGCCCGTGCTCCCAGGCATGGCGGAGCTCGTCGAGCGCGACGTCCACCGCGTCTGCGACCCCCGCGCCGCGCTCCTCGGCGGCACCCGTCGCTCCCTCCCCGGCGAGCTCCACGAGGAGCCGCTCACCGCCGGTCCGACCGATCGCCACGATCGGGACGGCGTGCTCGGCCGCGAGCGACCGGAGGGCGGGAACGGCGCCGGGTCGCGCCTCGAGGATGGCCCGGGAGGGGCTCTCGCCGAAGAGGGCGACGGCCGGCGAACCGGCGACCGGCACCCGGAAGCTGCCGCCGCGGCCGCCCCAGATCGCCATCTCGGCCAGCACCACCGCGAGGCCGCCGCGGGAGACGTCCTGTGCGGCGGGGACGTGGCCCGCGGCGATCGCCGAGCGAAGGAAGGCCTGGAGCGCCACCTCGCGATCGAGGTCCAGCGACGGGGGATCGTCGTCGGCGTCGACACCCGCGAGCGCGGCATACGCCGAGCCGCCGAGGCCGGGGCCCGCGGCCCCCGCGAGGAGAACGGCGGCGTCGTCCGCGGTGAAGGCCGGGCCGACGAGCTGCTCCACATCGTCGGCGAGCCCGACGACCCCGATCTCGGGCGTCGGGGCGATCGCGCTCCCCGGCGCCTCGTTGTAGAGGGAGACGTTGCCGCCGGTCACGGGGATGCCGAGCGCCCGGCACGCGTCGCCGAGGCCGCGAACCGCCTCCGAGAGAGCCCAGAACGCCTCCGGCCGCGTCGGGTCCCCGAAGTTCAGGCAGTTCGTCACCCCGAGCGGCCGGGCCCCCGTGACGCTCACGTTCCGGGTCGCCTCGGCCACCGAGAGGGCGGCGCCGAGATACGGATCGAGCGACGAGACCGCCTGGTCGCAGTCGGTCGTGGCGACGAGGGCGCGCCGGGTCCCCTTGATCCGGAGCACGGCCGCCCCGCGGCCCGGGCCCGCCACCGTGTTCGTCTGGACGTGCTGGTCGTACTGCTCGAAGACCCAGCGCCGCGAGGAGAGGTTCGGCCCGCCGAGGAGGGCGAGGAGGACCGCGCCGGGATCCATCCCGCGCCCGGGCAGGGATCCGGCGGCTGCCGCGACGGTCCCGGCCACGGCGACCCCCGTCCCGGACCCAGCCGTGGTCGAGCCCCGGCGTGCCGGCGGCGTGGCGAGGCGCTCGAAGATGATCGCCTCCGAGGCGAGGGCCCGGGCGGGGACCCGCGCGATCTCCCGCGATCCGGCGCGGGGGCGTCCGTCGGGATCGAGGCCTCCCTCGACGATCGCGATGTCCCCGTCGGCGGTGACCCGCCCGATCACCGCGCAGGGCAGGCCCCAGCGCGCGCAGACCTCTTCGATCGCCGGCAACCGGTCGGGCGTGATGATCGCCACCATCCGCTCCTGCGACTCGCTGATCAGGACCTCGAACGGCGCCATCCCCGGCTCGCGCCGCGGGATCGCGTCGAGATCCACGAGGATCCCCGTCCCGGCACGGTCGGCCGTCTCGCAGACGCCGCACGTGATTCCGGCGGCGCCGAGATCCTGGACGCCCTCGGCGAGGCCGCGGTCGATGATCTCGAGGGTCGCCTCGATGAGCAGCTTCTCCGCGAAGGGGTCGCCGACCTGGACGGCGGGTCGCTTCGAGGGATCCTGGTCGCCGAACGTCGCACTGGCGAGGACGGAGGCACCGCCGATCCCGTCGCGCCCCGTCGCGCTCCCATAGAGGACGACGAGGTTGCCGGGGCCGGGCGCGGCGGCGCGCATGACCCGGTCCTCGCGGAGGATGCCGATCGCCATGACGTTGACGAGCGGGTTGCCCTGGTACGAGGGGTCGAAGACGAGCTCGCCGCCGACCGTCGGCACGCCGACGCAGTTCCCGTAGCCCCCCACCCCGCCGACGACGCCATCCACGAGGTGGCGCGTCCGAGCGTCCGACGGGTCGCCGAACCGCAGCGCATCCAGGACGGCGATCGGCCGGGCGCCCATCGCGAAGATGTCGCGAAGGATCCCGCCGACCCCGGTCGCCGCGCCCTGGTACGGCTCCACGGCGCTCGGGTGGTTGTGGGACTCCATCTTGAAGGCGACCGCGAGCCCGTCCCCGATCCGCTGCACGCCGGCGTTCTCGCCCGGTCCGGCGACGACGTCCGGGCCGGTCGTCGGGAGCGTCGCGAGGAGGGGGCGACTGCTCTTGTACGAGCAGTGCTCGCTCCACATCACCGAGAACATCGCGAGCTCGACGTCGTTCGGGGCGCGCCCGAGCTTCACCTCGATCGCCGCGAGCTCCTCGTCGGCGAGGCCGAGGGCACGGTGGAGCGGCACGTCCGGGACGTTCATCGCGAGCCTCCCGTCGTCACGACCGCGGGTCCGCCGGCCGCCGCCCCCGCCGCCGCCGCATCGACGAGCGAGCGCAGGACGAGGAGCCCGTCGTCCGAGCCGAGGAGCGCCTCGACGGCCCGTTCGGGGTGCGGCATGAGCCCGGCCACGTTGCCGGCCGCGTTGACGACCCCCGCGATCCCGTGGAGGGACCCATTCGGGTTCGCGGGATCATCCGGTGTGCAGGCAGGCCGGCCGTCGGCCGTTGCATAGCGGAAGAGAACCCCGCCCTCGCGCTCGAGCGCGTCGAGCTCCGGCGCGCCGGCGTAGTAGCAGCCCTCGCCGTGGGCGACCGGCATCCGCAGCGTCCGTCCCGCGCCGATGAGCCGGGTGAACGGCGTGTCGAGGCGCTCGGGCACGAGCGTCACCTCGCGGCAGACGAAGCGGAGGCCACGGTTCCGGAGGAGCGCCCCCGGCACGAGCCCCGCCTCGGCGAGGACCTGGAACCCGTTGCAGATCCCGAGAACGAGCCCGCCCTCCTCGGCGAACGCGGCCACCGCGCGCATGACCGGGCTGAACCGGGCGATGGCGCCGGCCCGGAGGTAGTCGCCGTACGCGAACCCGCCGGGAAGGATCACGGCCGCCACCCCGCCCAGGTCCGGCGATTCGTGCCAGAGATCCACCGGCTCCGCGCCCGCGAGGCGAAGGCCCCAGGTCGTGTCCTGCTCGCAGTTCGAGCCCGGGAAGACGACGACGCCGACGCGGACGCTCACCGCGGCCCGCTCGTCGCCGACGAGGCGCCGGCGAGCGCCTCGACCTCGAACTGCTCGATGAGGGGGTTGCTGAGCAGGTCGCCAGCGAGTCGCTCGACGAGGGCCCGGGCGGCGGCCAGGTCGGCGGCCGCCACGGACAGCTCCACTCGACGCCCCACGCGGACGTGATCGATCCCGGTCACGCCGAGGTGAGGCAGGCTCTGCTCGACGGCACGTCCCTGCGGGTCGAGGATCCCCTCTTTCGGGGTGACGTTCACCGCGAACCGGAAGCTGGCGGTCGGCGCCGCGTCGAGCGTGCTCATGGGGCGATGACGTCCTCCTGGAGATAGCGGTCGAACGAGGCCCCGGTGATCCGCTCGAAGGCCTCCACGTAGCGGGCGCGCGTGCCGGCGACGACGTCGGCCGGGAGCGCGGGGCCGGGTGGCGTCTTGTCCCACGGCTGCGCCTCGAGCCAGTCGCGGACGTACTGCTTGTCGTAGCTCGCCTGGGCCCGGCCGGGCTCCCACGCGGAGGCCTCCCAGAAGCGCGACGAATCGGGGGTCAGGACCTCGTCGGCCAGGACCAGGTCGCCACTGTCCGGGTCCACCCCGAACTCGAGCTTCGTGTCGGCGAGGATGATGCCGGCCCGCTCGCAGGCCGACGCTCCGCGGTCGTAGACGCGCAGCGCCGCCTCCCGGGCCGCCTCCGCGCGCAAACCGCCGACGAGCGCCGCCACGGCGTCGAAGTCGATCGGCTCGTCGTGGCCCGCCTCGGCCTTCGTGGAGGGCGTGAAGATCGGCGTCGGAAGCCGGTCGCCCTCGCGCAGGCCCGCCGGCAGGGCGATCCCCGACACGCGGCCCGTCGCCCGGTAGTCCTTCCAGCCCGACCCCGCGAGATACCCCCGAACGACGCACTCCACCGGGAGGATCCGCAGGGGGCGGCAGATCATCGCCCGGCCGCGGAGCTCGGCGCCGTCCGCCGCGCAGGCCGCCGGCAGCGACGCCGGGTCCGTCCCGAGGAGGTGGTTCGGCACGAGATCGGCCGTTTCCGCGAACCAATGGCGCGAGAGCCCGGTGAGGACGCGGCCCTTGTCCGGGATCGCGGTCGGGAGGACGACGTCGAACGCAGAGAGGCGATCCGAAGCGACGAGGAGGAGGCTGCCATCGGGAAGGTCGTAGAGGTCCCGTACCTTGCCCGAGCGCACGAAGCCGGCGGCGTTCACGCGGCACCTCCCGGGCCGGGCCCCGGGGACGAGTCGTCGGTGCGGCGGGCCGGATCGATCGCCGAGAGTCGCTCGATGACCGCCGGGACGTGGCGGAGAAAGCCGGCATCGTCGAAGCAGGCGTCGAGCTGGGCAAGCGTGAGCCGCCCCGCGACGGCGGGGTCCGTCGCGAGGAGCCCATGGAGCTGGACCCGCTCGTCGGCGGCCCGCAGGGCGCTCCGCTGGACGATGGAGTACGCCTCCTCGCGGGGCATCCCACCCCCTTCCACGAGCGCGACGAGGACGCGACTGCTGGCGTGGAGGCCCAGGCCGCGCCCGATGTTCTCGCGCATCCGGTCGGCCCGGACGATGAGCCCGTCCACGAGTGTCGTCATCTTCGCGAGCATGTAGTCGAGCAGGATCGTCGCGTCGGGCAGGAGCACCCGCTCCGCGGACGAGTGGCTGATGTCACGCTCGTGCCAGAGGGGCTGGTTCTCGAACGCGGCGCCCGCGTAGCCGCGCAGCAGGCGGGCCAGACCTGCGATGCGCTCCGCCACGATCGGGTTGCGCTTGTGGGGCATCGCCGAGCTGCCCTTCTGGCCGGCCCGGAACGGCTCCATGAGCTCCGCGATCTCCGTGTGCTGGAGGTTGCGGACCTCGGTCGCGAACCGCTCG
>JBBSAS010000097.1:0-6270 GCA_038252055.1 Candidatus Limnocylindrales bacterium | reverse complement strand
GATCTGGGGCCAGGAACAGGCGACGGGCAAGGAGCCCTCCGACCTCGCCCGCCACAAGAAGACGCTGCCCGTGATCTACGCTCTCGAACGGGCCACGCCCGCCGACCGGGCCCGCCTCGAGGCGATCTACGCCGACGCCAATCCATCGCCCGACGCGATCACGGAGGCGATGGCGATCCTCGACCGGACCGGAGCCCAGGACTACACGCGAGGCGAGGCCCGCCGCTGGCGCGACGAGGCGATCGCCCAGCTCGATGCCGCCGGCGTGGTCCTGCCGCCCGCCCGCGAGCGCCTCGAGCAGATCATGCGGAGCGTCATCTCCGCGTGACGGGGACGGCCTCGGGAGCGTGGCCCGCACGTACGGGTACGACCGTCGACTCCAGCCGGGTGTCGTTCACCCTCGGCAGTGGCAGCTACCAGGTGGCCTTCGACCGGACCGACGAGGCGATCAGCATCCGCAAGAGCAGCCTGTTGCTGGACCGCGGGACCGCTGCGCCGCGCTACTGGTGGAGGAGCGGCATGGTCAGTCCAGCCGCAGCGACCGGAGCGTGTGCGCAACCTCCTCGATCACCGCGTCGATGGGTGGGAGTCGGTTCGGGTCGACCCAGGAGGACATCGTGAAGTCCCAATCCGCCCGGATCCCATCGAGGTTCGATCGCCACACGCCAGGTCTCCAGCGCTTGAAGCGTGTGAGAGCCAGCCTGGCATCGACAGCATGACGAAGGTCGGCGGGCTCCAGGTGCCAGCCTGACTCGGTCAGGTACAAGTGGAGGTCGAACAGGTCCCGCGGTTGGGCTCGCTGGACGAGCGCCCGGAGCTTCTCGGCGACGAGTTCGGCCTGTGCGACCGCCGGGACCGTGAAGGGTTGAAGTCCGAGGTCCGAGACATCGAAGAAGGCGTCGCGGATGGCGAACACGAGGTCCTCGCGCACGCTGACCTCGAGCTTGGCCGACCCCGCGTCGGTCAGCGAGTCGAACCGGAGGTGGACTATCAACCCACCGAGGGTCCGATCGGGTTCGCCATCGAGGCGCACGCCGAACTCCCGGCCGGCACGACGGAGGTCCGCGACCACGCGATCGGGGTCGACCTGAGCTCACCCGCCATCAGGATGCCGCCCTTGAGGGCGATCTCATGGACGAAGCTCCGCACATCGGCGGCTAGGCGCCCGAGGATCGCGAGCAGGACGAAACAGGCCTCCTCGTTCTGGTGGCGCCGCATCGCGGCGGCATCGGACCGTTCGCGCGCCTCGCGGTAGTCGGCGGCGATCACCTGATGATCGCGCGCGTCAGCCATAGACGCGCCAGCGCGTCGAATACGGGCCGTGGGAGCGGTTCCGCGGGCGGAGGCGGACCGCGCGGACGGGCCGAAGGTTAGCAAGCTTCGACGGCAGTGTCCGTTGAGCCTCCTCCAGGAGGTAGCCGAGCCGCTGAGCCGACGCGGTCGTCCGAGCCAGGACTCCGGCCACCGTCCGCTCGACCTCGTCGTCGGAGAAGGCCGCGAGGATCTCGGGAAGGAGGTCGCCGTAGGTCATCCAGTGAGGTTCAGCGAGCGCATCGACGACGGCCTGCTCACGAGACGCCAGGCGAATGCTGAAGCCGCCGACCGTCGTCTGATAGGCGTCCGCCGCGCGGAGCCGGTCCTCGCCGAGGGTCACCGGCTTCAGGGCGGTGGTCGGGTCGATGTCGAATGAGCGGCGAACGCGCGACAGAACAACCGTGATCGTCCTGATCGGCTGGTCGACCAGCCCATGGTAGGCGAAGGCGGCATCCGTGGTGACGTAGTGGGGGACTTCGGCAAAGACGCCGCTCGCGACAGCGATGGGCGGTGTCTCGCGGGCCGGATCTCGGACCACGTAGAGGCCAGTACGGATCCGCCGGATCCGGCCCGCCTTGACGAGGCGCCGCAAGCAGACATTGGCGTCGTAGCCGGTGGGCATGACCTGGTCGCGGGCACGCTGAAACGCCGCCGAACCGACGTCGAGCACGGCGATGTGATTGCGGAGATACCAGTAGGGTAGGTCGGTGCAGCTCATCGGATTGGTGTCGTCTGTTAGCCAGAACCGTAACGATTCGTACGATCGTAGTCAATACACGACACCATGAGTCGCGAGCGGCGTGACGGTGAGCATCCTCTGGGCGTGCGCGGCCTCAGCGGTCCGCGTCGTCCTCCGCGGGCTCGTCCGCCGTACGCCCCCGCGTCACGAGGACCTTGCCGACCCGGCGGCCGTCGGTCGATTCGACGGTGATCGTCAGCCCGTCGATGCGGACCACGTCGCCCACCTTGGGGACCCCCCGCAGGCGGTTGAAGACGAGCCCGCCGACAGTGTCGTACTCGTCGCGGTCCTCGAGGAAATCCGCCAGGTCGAGGTCCTCCCAGGCGTCGTCGATGTCGTCCACCGACGCCCGGCCGTCGAAGCGGATGCGGTCGTCGTCGAGGCGGACGACCATCTCCTCCTCCTCGTCGTACTCGTCCTGGATCTCCCCGACGATCTCCTCGAGGAGGTCCTCGATCGTAACGAGCCCGGCGGTGCCGCCGTACTCGTCGAGGACGATGGCGAGGTGGACCTTGCGACGCTGGAACTCGTGGAGGAGGTCATCGATCGACATCGACTCGGGGACGAAGACCGGGGTGCGCAGGAGGGCCCGCACGGTGGGCCGCTCGCCCGAGGCCGCCTTCAGGAACGGGAGGAGGTCCTTCGCGTAGAGGATCCCGACGACCTGATCGACCGATCCCTCCCAGACCGGCAGCCGGCTGTGGCCCGCCTCGATGATCCGGTCGACCGCAGCCTCGAGGTCCACGTCGGCCTCGAGGCCCGTGATGTCGGTGCGGGGCACCATCACCTCGTGGACGCGACGCTCGCCGAGCTCGATGACCGCGTTGATCATCTGCTCCTCCTCCGCCTCGAGAACCCCCTCGTCGCCGCCCCGCTCGACGATCAGCTTCAGCTCCTCGGCCGTGATCTGGGCCTCCTTCGTCACGTCGGCCCCGAACGGCCGCACGATGACCCTCGTCAGCCCGGTGAGGAGCGTGACCACCGGGGCGAGCAGGCGGCCGAGCAGGTCCACCGGCCCGCCGAGCGCGAGGGCGACGCGGTCCGGGTAGGCGAGGGCGAGGGCCTTCGGCACGAGCTCACCAACGACGATCGAGAAGAGCGAGAGGACGACGGTCACGCTCACGATCGCGATCGCGTCGGCGCTGCCGGCGAGGGGCTCAAAGCGGGCGATCACCTCCGCGAGCCCGTTCGAGAGGGCCACCGCCGCGACGGCCGAGGAGAGGAACCCGATGAACGTGATCGCGATCTGGATGACCGCGAGGAAGCGGGCGGGATCCGCGGTGAGGCTCCGGACGCGCTCGGCGCCGCGCTGGTTCGCGTCGACAAGCTGCTCGACGCGACTGCGACGGAGCGTGACGAGCGCGATCTCGGCGGCGACGAAGATCCCGGCCAGGATCGTGAGCGCGACGACGATCACGACCTCCGTGAAGGAGCCCATCAGGACGGCTCCGCCGGGGGCGATGAGGGGTCGCCGGCCGGCTCAGCGGGCGCGGCGTCCGAAGGCGGCCCGACGGCGGGGAGGGAGGCGTCGGCCCCGGGCGGCAGGTCGGGCGGGCGCGGCGTCCGAAGGCGGGCCGGCACCCCGACGGCGAGCATGCCCGCCGGCACGTCCTTCGTCACGACGGCGCCGGCCCCGGTCCGCGCCCCGTCTCCGAGCGTGATCGGCGCCCGGAGCATCGTGTCGACGCCGAGGAAGACGCGCTTTCCGATCTCCGTGTGGTGCTTGCGGACGCCGTCGTAGTTCGCGGTGATCGTGCCCGCCCCCACGTTCGTGGCCTCGCCGAGGTGGGCGTCGCCAAGGTAGCTGACGTGGTGCTGCTTCACGCCGGCGTCGAGGCGGCTCCCCTTCACCTCGGCGAAGTTGCCGATCTCGACACCGCGCCCGATCGAGCTGCCCGGGCGGAGGTGGCTGAAGGGCCCGATCGTCGTGCCCGCCTCGACCTCCGATCGCTCGAGCACCGAGGCCCAGACCCGGCACCCGGGGCCCACGACGCTGTCGAGGAGCTGGCTTCCGGCGCCGATGACCGTCCCCTCCCCGACCCGCGTGTGGCCGCGGAGGATCACGTTCGGCTCGAGGACGACGTCGGGGGCCAGCTCCACCGCGGCGTCCACGTAGGCCGTGGCGGGGTCGAGCATCGTCACCCCGGCCTCGAGCCAGTGGGTGTTGATCCGCTCGCGGAACATGACCGTCGCCGCAGCGAGCTGGGTGCGGTCATTGATCCCGTCGAGCGAGCCGTCGTCGGACGCCTCGACGGCCGCGACCACCCGTCCGTCGGCGTTCGCGAGATCGACCAGCTGGGTCAGGTAGAGCTCGCCGGTTGCCGGTGAGGGCGTCAGCCGGGCGATCGCTCCGCGGAGCCAGGCCCCGTCGATGGCGTAGAGGCCGGCGTTGACCTCCGCGATCGCGAGGTCCTCGGGGATCGCGTCCGTCGCCTCCACGATGCGGGAGACGTGCTCCCCGTCCGCGGTGCGGACGACGCGGCCGAGCGTGCCCGGATCCCACGCGTCGAACCAGGCGAGGGCGAGGGCCGCCCCGCTCTCCCGGCGTCGATCGAGCACGGCGGCGATCAGCCCCGTTTCGAGGAGCGGCACGTCGCCATGGACGACGACGATCTCGTCGGCATCGTCGGGCACGGCGGCAAGCCCGGCCCGCAGGGCATCGCCCGTTCCGTCCGGCCGCTCCTGGAGTGCGAACGCGACGCCGTCCGGGAACGCCTCGCGGATCGCGGCGCTGGCCGGGGAGATGACCGCGACCGGATCGCGGCCGGTGGCGGCGCGCGCGGCGTCGAGGACGTAGCCGAGCATCGGGCGGCCGCAGAGCTCGTGAAGGAGCTTCGGCGTCGCGGAGCGCATCCGCGTGCCGAGGCCACCGGCGAGGACGATCGCGACCGGGCAGGTCATCGCTCGGCGCGGCGGGACGTCGAGGGCCGACGGGCCTGGTGACTCGGGATCCGGGCGGCGATCGCCCGGCGCGGCTGGGTCGGGTGTCATCTGGTCCGGCGATCGTAGGGGCGCGTCGCGCCGGGTGTCAAACGATCGCCGGCGAGCCGGGTCCGCCCGCGGTGCTCGTCACGACTCGTGGCGGGCGATCGCCTCGATCTCGACGCGCGCGCCCTTCGGCAGGGCGGCCACCTGGATCGTGGAGCGCGCCGGCGGCGGGTCGGTCACGAAGCGGCCGTAGACCTCGTTGACCGTCGCGAAGTCGGCCATGTCGGCGAGGAAGATCGTCGTCTTCACGACGTCCTCGAACGTGAGGCCGGCCGCGTCGAGGACGTTCCGCAGGTTCGTCAGCGCCCACTCCGCCTGGGTCGCCACGTCGGGACCGGCGAACTCGCCGGTCGCCGGGTCGACCCCGAGCTGCCCGGAGCAGAAGAGGAAGCCGCCCGCGCGGACGGCCTGGCTGTACGGGCCGATCGCCGCGGGCGCCTGGGGGGTCGAGATCGTGGTGCGGGACATGACGTCCTCCTTCGGGTGCTCAGGATGACAGAGCGGCGCTGCGGCCGCCGCTCCCTGCGGCGGCGTCTTCCGCGATCGTCGCGGCTGCCACGAACGGCGGCTCGTCGCCGGGCATGGTCAGCTCCCCGCTCCGCAGCGCGTCGCGCACGGCATCGGCGGCGGCGGCGGCCCCCGCGCGGGACGGATAGAGCGCCCAGAGCGTCGGGCCGGACCCGGATTGCCCGACCGGGCGGCCAAGGAGCCGGCCGAGGGCGCGGCGGAGGCCGACGAGCGCCGGGACGAGGTCACCCGTCGCGGGCACCAGGTCATTCGCGACGGCGAGGACGCCCGCTCGCTCGAGGAACCGCGACGTGGAGAGGCCGGCCCGCAGCTCCGCGGCGAGGTGCGCCGACGCGGCGTGGGCTGCCCCGCCCGGCGGCCGCACCCCGGCGGCGAACCGGGCGAAGGCGGCGCCGGTGGCGACGGGCAGCGCGGGTGTGACGAGGAGCACCGCCGCCGGCTCGCCCCGGACCGCGGGCACGGGCGTGACCCGCTCCCCGCGGCCCTCGACGAGCGCCCATCCGCCGGCCGCGAAGAACGGACAGTCAGACCCCAGCGACGCGGCAACCGCGAGCCGCTCGGCGGGACCGAGCATCGCGGCCGCGCCCCAGGCCTCGAGGGCGCCGTCGAGCGCGGCCGCGCCATCCGACGAGCCGCCCGCGAGCCCGGCGGCCACCGGGATCCGCTTCTCGAGGCGCACGGCCAGGGGCGGCAGCGGCCGG
>JBBSAS010000096.1:0-6275 GCA_038252055.1 Candidatus Limnocylindrales bacterium | reverse complement strand
GAGGCGGCGCAGGTGGTGGCTCACGAGGGGCTGGCTGAGCCCGACGTGGTCGATGAGCTCGCCGACACTGGCGGGCCCATCCGCGAGCCGCCGCACGATGCGCAGGCGGTTCACGTCCGCGAGCGCCTTGTGGAAGACGCGAATCTCGCGGAGGTCGTCGGGCTGGTCGACGATCGAGGCGATCGTGGAGCGGAAGCGGGCGGGCGAGGGGCTCAGGGCTCTGGCTCCGATCAGGCGCTCAGGGGGCCTGCGGCGCAACCCTGGCGGGGCGTGGTGCGGTGTCCCCGTGGCCGTGTCGCAGCAACGCGCATTTATATAAAGCGTCGTTGATGGTAGGTGCGCCCGGCCGTTCGTGTCAAGAGCGTGTCCCGCCGGGTGTCGTGTGTCCCTCCGGGCGCGCCTCCGTCCAGAGGCCGTCAGGCGCGGCGGCGACGGCGGGGTGGCAGGACCGCGAGCCCCGCGGCGGCCAGGGTGCCGATGAGGAGGAGGCCGAGCCGGAGATCGCTCCCTCGGTCCGTCCCGGCCGCCGCGGACGGCGCTGTCACGGTCGGCGGCGGCGGCGGGACCCGGACCCCGAGCACCGCCGAGTCCTGGTCGTTCTCGCCGGCGACCCCGTTGCCCGGCGTGGAGTTCGAGTCGCGCTGGTCGGAGTGCTTCACCTCGGCGGCGAGGGTCCCGGCGCGGCATGGCCCATTCGTCACCGGTCACCGCGAGCCTGCGTTCACCCCGGCGCGGTCGAGCGTCCCGGTTTCGCATGCCCCGGCCGGGCCTGTCGGGCCGGTCGTGTCGGGGCGGGCCGCTCGTCCTCGTCCGACGCCATCGCGCCGCGGCGAGCCTGCTCGTCCATCACCTGCTTGAACTGCTTCGCGAGGCCGGTCCGCATCCCGGCGCGCGCGCCCGCTGTCGCATCGTGGTCGCGCCGACGATCCCGCGCCGCCTCGGCGGGCGGAAGGTCGTCGGGCTCGTCATCCGCGGGCCGGTGTCCCATCAGCGAGGAGGGTGCCCCCGAACGGGGTCCGCGTCAAGGGCGAGCTGGTGGTTCGTGTACGCCGGCTCCGTGCTCACCTCGCGGACCACGAGGGCGTCGATCGACGGCGGGAGCTCCGGCACCTCGTCGGGGTCGTCGAGCTCCACCTCGAGGAGGACGAGCCCGGGCGGCGCGCTGAAGACGTCGAGCTCCAGGGTCCAGGCGCGGTACGGGATGACGTGGCGGACCTTGCGGATCACGCGCCGCGCCGGGTCCGCGTCGGCGAGGAGGCTGGCGTACTCCGCGGCCGTGATGTCGGATTCGACCTCGTCCCGGACGATCCCGGCGCGCTCGCGCTTGCGGGTCTCCACGTACCGGGTGCCGTCCTCCGAGTCGACGCGCCGCACGCGCCGGACCCACTCGTCGGTGGAGCGCAGGTAGGCCTGCTCGAGCGACGTGGCGCGCGCCCCGAGCGCGGCCAGCTCGGCCTCGGACGGCGCCGCCCGCAGCAGGTACTTGCGCTCGATCTCCAACCCGTCGCCGTGCATCGGTCCTCCCGGGCCGAGTATGCGCCCGGCAAGGCCGTGAGGCTCCCGGCGCGGAGAAGCGACGCGCGCGAGGGACCGCTCGCCCGCTCGCCTACACTGGCCCGATGGACCGACGCGTCGCGCTCGTCCTCCTCGCCGTCCTGGCAACGGGCGTCTTCCTCGCCGGGCTCGAGCTGATGATCACCGCGGTGGCGCTCCCGGCGATCGTCGTGGACCTCGGAAGCTGGACGGATCTCCGGCACGCGAGCTGGATCATCAACGCCTACCTCCTCGTCTACGTCGCCACGATGCCGCTCGCAGGGCGCCTGACCGACCTCTGGGGATCCCGTCGGCTCTTCCTCGGCGCGCTCGTCTTCTTCACCCTCGGCTCGCTCCTCGCCGGGATGGCCCAGACGCTCGACCAGCTCATCGCAGCGCGGGCGGTCCAGGCGCTCGGCGGGGGCGCGCTCGTGCCGGTCGCCACGGCGGCCGCCTCGCACCTCTTCGAGGGACACGCTCGGCCCCGGGCGCTCGGCATCATCGGCGCCCTCACGTTCCTCGGCATGGCGGCCGGCCCGTTCCTCGGCGCGGCGATCCTCGGCGCGATCCATCCGGAGGCCGCTCTCGCACAGCGGGGGATGACCGACGGACCGGCGGCTGCCCTGCTCGCGCCCGCCTGGCGCTACGTCTTCTACGTGAACGTCCCGATCGGGATCGTCGCCCTCGCCTTCGGCTGGGCGGCGACGGCGGGCTGGGATACGCCCCGCGCCCGTGCCCGGGTGGATCTCGCGGGAGCCCTTCTCTTCACCGCCGCGCTCGGGGCGATCATCCTCGGCGTCACCCTCCTCGGGGAGCAGGCGGGCTCAGCGGACGGCGTCGCGACCGGGATCGACCCGGCTGCGCTCTCCGCCGTCCTCGTCGCCGGCGGCGTGCTCGCGGGGCTCGCGGCGATCGTGCTCGGCTTCCGCCGGGCCGAGCCGTTCCTCGACCCCCGCCTCTTCGGCGACCGGGTCTTCGCGTCGGCGGCGCTCGTCAGCCTCCTGACCGGCTACGGCTTCGCGACCGCGATCGTCGGCTCGGCCGTCTTCGTGGACCGCGTCCTCTACGGCGGGCCGGACGAGCAGCGGATCGCCCTCGGGGCGCTGGCGGGCGCGACCGCCGTCGGGGCGCTCCTCTCGGGCTGGCTCGTCCGGCACTGGTCCCTGCGGGCGGTCACGGCGGTCGGACTCGCGGCGTCGATCGCGGGCCTCGGCTGGATGAGCACGTGGGACGCCGCCGTCACGTACCCGATCATCGCCGCCGGCGGGGGCCTCTTCGGGTTCGGCTTCGGCCTGACGGTGACGCCCCGGAGCACCGCCGCGGTGGAGGCCGTCGGGCGGGACCGCTTCGGCGCCGCATCGGCCACGGTCACGGTCGCCCGGATGATCGGGATGGCGATCGGCCTCGCCGTCCTCACGGCCTACGGCTCCACGACGATCGACCGCCTCTCGGCGCAGGTCTTCGGCTCGCCCGACGCGTACCGCGAGATCGTGCCGCCGGAGCTGGCGGACCGGCCGCTCCGCGATCCGCTCGTCGTCGGTGCCCTCGAGGCGTGGGCGTCGGAGAAGGCCGCCGAGACGATGGTCCGCCTCTTCCTCGTCGGCGCGATCGTCACGGCGGCGGCGGTCCCGGCGGGGCTCGCGCTGGGGACGCGCCCGCGTATGCTCCGCGAGGACGGGGCCGGCGGCGGGCCGGCGGCAGCGGGAGGTGGTGATGGCGACGGAGCCGGGCTCGATGGAACCCCCGACGCAGCCCTCACCCTCTGAGCCGGGCGCGGCCGCCGAGCCGGGCACCGCCAGGCGCGCCGCGGGCCTCCCAGGCGCGGGTGCCGGCGTCGCCGCGCCCCCCGACCCGGACGACGCGGCGCTCCGCGTCGAGTTCGTCGGTGGCGCGGCGTCCTCGGGGACCGGGATCGGCGCCCTCCGTGAGCTCGCCGACAGGCCCGGAATGCTCGCCTGGGTGGACCTGACCGATCCGTCGCCCGGGCTCGTCGAGGAGGTCGCCGCCGCCCTCGGCCTCCATCCGCTCATCGCCGAGGACATCCTCGAGCGGAACCAGCGCCCGAAGCTCGAGCTCACCGACGGCTTCGCCCACCTCGTCGTCTTCGCCGTCGCCTGGGAGCGCGAGCTCCTCGTCGAGGAGATCGACATCGTCCTCGGGCGCAGCTTCCTCCTGACCGCCCACACCGCGGCCTGGGATCCGCGCGGCGCCGGCCACCTTCGAGAGGGGGTCGCCCCGATCCTCGAACGCGGGCCCGACTATCTCCTCTGGGCCCTGCTTGACCACGTCGTGGACCAGTACTACCCGGTCTTCGACCGGATCGAGGACACGATCGACGATCTCGAGGACCGGATCGTCAGCCGGCCCGAGCGCGACACGCTCGACCAGCTCTTCTCGCTCAAGCGCCAGCTCGTCGAGCTCCGCCACGTGAGCTCACCCCAGCGCGAGGTCTTCAACCAGCTCACCAACCGGTCGCTCCCGTTCGTCGACCCGGAGCACGTCATCTACTACCGCGACATCTACGACCACGCCGTCCACCTCTCCGACGAGTACGACGGCTTCCGCGAGCTCGTGACCGCGGCCCTCGACGTCTATCTCTCGACGGTGAACAACAACCTCTCCCTGATCATGAAGCGGCTGACGGGGATCACGGTCATCGTGGCCGGGATCGGCGCCCTCGCCGGCATCTTCGGCATGAGCGAGGCGGGAGCGGCGTTCACCCTGGGCGAGGCACCCGGCTTCTGGGTCGTGACGCTCGGCATCGTCGTCCTCGCCGTGCTGATCGCGGTCGTCCTCCGGCGCGTCGACTGGATCTGAACCGCGCTGGCCCGACCCCGCCCCACGGCGTGCTCTCCGTCGCCGGGGCTCGCGGCGATCGCGGCCCGGGGGTCGGCGCGCCCGCACCGCGAGGTCCGGCTCGGATCGGATCGACGCCGGGTCGCCCGCACGGTGCGCGGGCCGCCGCCTACTCGCAGACGACCGGCTTTGGCGTCGGGTGGGCGGCCTTTGGATCGGCCGGCCCCGAGCTCACGGGCCGGGCGACGACGATCGTCTTGCCGAGGGTGCCGCGCGGCCCCTCCGAGGTCTGGAGCATGAGCAGCTCCTCGTCCGAGGCGAAGGCGACGTCGAGCGACTTCTGGTTCCGGAGGACGCGCGTGATCTCGTAGATGAAGACCTGGTCGTCGTCCGTGTAGACCTGGACGAGCATGCCGAGCATCTTCCGGTCTGCCGTCTCGAGGAGCGGAAGGAACATGCCGGTCCGGGCGTGCGCATAGAGATACGTGGTCCCCGGGTTGCCCGGCTGGCTCAGCTGGGGCAGGTACTCGGCGACGTTGCAGAAGGGGAAGTGGTTCGGGTCGTCGGGGGGGCGCACGACCGGCAGGTCGACCTGGAGGGCGGGTACGGCGACGCGCGTCGCCACGCGCGGTGCCGCCGGGCTCGCGCCCGGCGCGGCGGAGCCGGACGGCGAGAGCGACGGGATCGGAAGCAGGCCGGGGTTGGTGGCCGCCGGGGTGGCGGGCGTGGACGTGGGCGAGACCGCGGAAGCTTCGCCGGGCAACTGGTACGAGAGGAGACCGACGGCGAGCAGGGCGATCCCGGCCGCCGTGAGGAGGGCGGGCAGGAGGCGGTCGCGGATCCAGCGGAGTGGGGTGCGCATCGGTGCGGGCATCGTAGCAAGGTGGTGGGGATGGGTCGGTCGCACGGGCCGGCCTGCGTGGGACGCGGGGGGAGGTCGCGATGGTGCGGCGGGTCGTGTCGCCACGCTTGCTTCCGCGGCGGGCGCCCGTGCTGAACAGCCGCACCGCGCTGTTGGCCCGTGCCGAGCGCACCGTCCGCGCGCCGGCGCCGAGCAACCGTGCCGGGCAACCGTGCCGGGCGCCCGTGCCGCGCTGTCGACCCGTGCCGAGCGCAGGTCGGATCACCGTCCTGCCGCCGTACTGCCCCCATCGTTAGCAGGCAGGGTTCGGCGGCCCCGGCGACCGCGGTCGGCCCCTGGCGGGCGCGGACACGAGCCAGCCCACGCCCGAATCGCCGAACTCCACGCTCGGCCGCGCTCGCCGGGGTCCGACACGGACCGGGCGTCCCTGCGCCCGTGGGCCTCGGAGCCGGATCCGCGGCCGTGAACCCCATCCGGTAACGACGGGGGCAGTATGCGGACACTTGGCGCCACGCCGACCAGGCCCCGGCCCCGGCCCCGGCCCCCGACCCCCGGGCCCCGGGCCCCGACCCCCGGGCCCCGACCCCGTCCCGACCCCGAGGCCGACCCCGAGGCCGACCCTGCCGTCGTCGATCCCGCGCCTGCTCCCGTGGCGGCGCCGCCCCGCCGTTGCGGGTCGCCCGCCGCTCCGCCGCCCTCCCCGCCGTTGCGCGGCCCTCGCGTTCGCCCGTCTCGCTCCTCCCGCCGCGCGCCCCGCGCGGGACTCCGCTACGCTCCGCGCCGATGCGCTCGTTCGTCGCGATCGTTGCCGGACTGGCCGTCGGCGTGGCCGCCGCGGTCGGCCTCGCCGTGGCCGCCTACGCGCTCATCCCCGCGGCTTCCGTTCCATCGCCGGCCATCACGCCGCCGGCCGCCATCGCGACGACGCCCTCGCCCTCGCCGGCGCCCACCCCGACCCCGGGCCTCACCGGGACGCCGGCAGCATCGGCCGCACGGAGCCCCTCGCCGTTCCCGCTCGTCGGCCAGGCGGCGCCGGCCCTCGTCCTGCCCGGCCTCGACGGCGCGACGATCGACCTCGCTTCGT
>JBBSAS010000095.1:0-6322 GCA_038252055.1 Candidatus Limnocylindrales bacterium | reverse complement strand
CGGCTGCGGCGGCGCCGAACACGATGGGCAGCGCAGCGACGCCGAAGGCGGTGCGCGTTCCGGCGGCGCCGGCGGTAAACGTGATAGGAGTCGCCGTGGCGCCGAAGGCCGTGCGGACGCCGGCAGTCGTCGCGCTGAACGGGTAGGTCGATGCGCTCGCGCCGAATCGCTCTCTTGCCCCAGCCGTCGTCGCGCTGAAGACGATAGGAGTCGCCGTGGCGCCGAACGTCTCCTTGAAGCCTGCGGTCGTTGCGCTGAAGACGATAGGAGTCGCCGTGGCGCCGAAGGCTTCCTTGAACCCAGCCGTGGTCGCGCTGAAGACGATAGGAGTCGCCGTGGCGCCGAAGGCCGTGCGGACGCCGGCAGTCGTCGCCGTGAAGACGATCGGCGAGGCCGTGGCGCCGAAGGCCGTGCGGACGCCGGCAGTCGTCGCCGTGAAGGCAATCGGCGTCGCCGTGGCGCCGAAGGACTCTCTTACCCCCGCCGTGGTCGCGCCGAAGGTGTAAGTCGATGCGGTGGCGCCGAATCGCTCGACCACGCCGGCCTCGCCGAACAGCCAGTTCGACCAGACCGACGGGCCCGCGTCGCTCGGCTCTTTCTTGATGAGCTGGCTCGTGGCCCGGAGCCAGGTGCTCGCCAGCGGATCGTTGCCGAGTGGGGCGACGGATGGGGTGGCCGCGACGATCTCGCCGCCGCCGAAGTCGTCCCAGCGCAACGCGGTGTCGTTGAACTCGGCCCCGATGAACCCGGCGTTGACGTTCGTCGTGGTGTACGCCATGCCGAGGTTCTTCCAGTACCCCTCAGCCGCCTTCCAGTAGTAGCCGTAGATGTAGTTCCCACGGCACTCGAGGCCGAACTTATCGCCAGCCGAGACGGTGACTGAGGATGCCGCAGTCCAGAGGGTGTCATACGAGCCCGCCACCATGACGCCGAGAGACGGCAGGAAGTTCGTGGGACCGACGAGGCGCAGGAAGGCGCTATTGGGGACTGAGCCGCCCACGCTGGTGATCCGCGCGTGCAGGTAGATGCTGTTGCCGCCAGTGGCGACGCTCGACATCGTGGCGTAGACCTCCTGGTCCACGCCGAGCGATGTGTTCCAGTAGCCGTCGCGCCACCCGGCCGCGGATCCGGCGGCGACATTCGACGCGACCACGATCCCCGACTGGCCCGACCAGATAGGACCGGCCCACGAGGCAGAGGGGGGAGGCCCCTCGTTGGCTCGATTGAAGTTGTCGAGGAGCCCCGTGGTGGGGAACGACCCGGGCATGATCTAGCCCTGAGTAACGATCATCGTCCCGCCGACGGTGGTGGCGGTGGTGACGGACGGGACCCAGATCAGGAACGGGACCGTGTTGTCGTACAGGCGCACGAAGCCGCTCGTCAGGGCGTCCACGGCCGAGCCGATGTTGGCTGCCACGACGTTGACCTGCGCCAGCTTGCGGTAGGCCACAAGGTGAATCGTGCCCGAGGTGTAGGTGGTTCCGAGGGTGAGCGAGGTGATGGCGCGCACGCCGGTATCGCCTGCGGCGAGCTGGAAGGGAACGAAGGTGCCCGCGGCTGCCGTAGCGGGCCACGATGCCATCGTCGCGGTGTTCGGGCCACCGCCAGCAGCGGGCGTGTAGCTCATCGTGGTGTTCGTGACCGCGCCGCCGCCGATGGCTCCTGACGCCTCGATGCCGACGAGGATGCCTTCGCCGTTGGTCGAGCCGTTCTTATCCCGCGCGGGGAATGCGACCGAGGTCACCGTCTGGGCCGTCGTCGTCGTGATGCCGATGCCAGAGTTGTGCCAGAGCCGGTCGGCGAGGATCAGCGTCCCGGCCGTCGATGCCACGCCATCGAATCGCGCGAGGTAGGAGTTACCCGCGCCTGGGTTGCCCCACGGGATCTGCCCGGCGTAGGTCGTGAGGGCGGCACCGCCCAGGCCCGGCGACGGCGCGACGGCCGCTCCGGGGAGGCCCGACGTGTAGAAGAACGAGTGGCGGACGCCGACGGCCTTCATCGTCGCGCCGACCTTGAGGAAGTCTTCGGGCTCCTGCATCCCTGCGAGGGCACCGTCTACGGTGGTGATCGGCATTAGGCCGCGATCGCCGTCAGGGTGATGTCGAGGTCGCCGATGGCGATGGTGAACGTGTCTCCCGCGGTGACGGCCCGCGCCACGGCCAGGTCGTCAGAGCCGAGGAACGTGCCAGCGGCGGCGGCCGACCAGAAGGAGACGTGCGAGTAGGTCTCCGTGGTGGACACGCTCAGCCAGGTGACCGCGGCGTCGCTGGTGATCGCACCACCCGATGCGACGGCCATCGACGCGGACTGGCGCGTGGTGTTGGCGGCGGGGTTCGATGCGCCGGCCGCGCCTGGGTCGCCCAGGTGCAGCTTGACGAAGAAGCCCGCGGGCGCAGTGTAGTTGGTGGCGTTGCAGATCGCGTCGAGCCATGCGTTCGCCACGCCTGATGCAAGTCCTACGGCCATCGGTCTCTACTCCAGGGCTCGTACGGTGGACGGCACTTTCAGACCTCCGTGACGGCGACGCCGGTGGCAGTTCCCGAGGAGGTGCGCGCGAACCACGACTCCGCGGCCAGGGAGTTGCGATCGCCGTGGGTGATCATGAGGGGTGCTGCGTCCGCCGCGAGGGCGAATGCCGCGTTTGCGGCCGTCACGTTGGAGCCGCCGATGAAGATCGTCGCGCCAGAGCCGGCCGGATTGCGGACGATCAGGGCGGTGCGGCTGCCGAGCGCCAGGCCGAGCTGGACCGCCGTCGTCGTCACGTTCTGAACCGATCCGACGAGGGTCATCACGCACCGCCCATCAGCGCGGCGAGCTGCTCGGGCGGGATAGCGCCGCCACCCATCGTGGGCGGCATCGGCTGGCCGAGCCCGGTCATGGCGGCGCCGACGCCGGTGCCACCGGGAACGCCACCGGGCGGGGCCTGCTCGGGCATCGGGCCGGCAGGGACGGCCGCGCCGCCATCGGCGGTCGTCGCCTCCTGGCCGACCATCTGCATCATCTGCTCGAGGAACGCTTGGCCCTCGGCGATGTCCTGCTGGAGAAGGCCCATGCGCTCCGCCTCCTGCTGCTGGCCGATCTCCGCCTGGCGCTGCTCGAGCACCTGCTGCATCGCCTCAGCCATCGAGGTCGGAGACATCGGCTGGGTCTGCCGCATCGCGACCGAGGCGTTCGGATCGGTGGGGTCGCCACCCATCGCGTCCATCCGCGCGTAGCCGCCCGTGCCGAGCTGCGCGCCGGCGCCGGGCCCGAAGCCCTTGGGGTCTTCCATGCCGTTCGTAGGCATCATCGGCATCAGGAGCTCGCCTTCTTCTCGTTGGCCGCGCGCGTCTTGGCGGACTTCTTGGCGGCCTCTGACCTCTTGTGGGCCTCTCGCTCCTCGGCCTCTCGCTCCTCGGCCTCCGCGCGTGCCGCGGCAGCGCCGGCAGCCTCGTGGCGGGCGCGGTAGACGTGCGCGGGAAGAGTCGGCGCGGGGTCCACCGCGGCGCCCGTTCGGATGCCCTCGAGGCGGGCGTTCCGGCGCGCGACTCGAGCCGCGTTGGCTGCCTGGTCGGCGGGGGTGGTCACGTTCGGCCTCCGTCTCGTGGGCGCCCCACTCGGCTAGTAGCCGGTGCGGGCATCACCGATTTGGCGGTAGGGTCGCATATCGGATGCCGACGCGCTACGCGGCTTCGTGTCTGACGCCTCGCGCTCGAGCACCGCGCAGGCGATCGCGGTCTGCATCACGCGGTCGTCGTTCTTGCCCTCGCGGGCTTGCTCCTTGCCGGTCTTCGGGTTGACCTCGAAGGTCAGCATCTCGCCGATCGTCAGGTTGTCGCGCACGCCGATCGTTCCCTCGCGGATCATCTGCTTGGCCGTGGCGAGCATGATCGGGCGGGTGCGCGTCGTCGTCGCCCATCCGGCCTGAACCGTGCGGTTGTCCCGGTCCTGGTCGTAGGTCGGCATCACGAAGACGTTGGGGTAGTTGCGCTCGCGCAGGATCGTCATGACCGCGCGGCCGTCGAGGTTGGACTCGGGCGCGAGGAGCGCGGGGACACCGGGCTCGCAGCGCCAGAGCCATCCGGCGCGAATCAGGATCTCGGCGAAGACGATCGGCTCGGGACGCCCGTGGAAGACGGCCACCTGATCCCAGGACTCCATATCCCAGACGCCGGCGGATGCGTAGTCCGTGCCGCCGCCGCCGCCGCAGGCGTCAGCCGAGATCAGGTAGCGGCGCCCCTCCCGCCGCCAGGCCCACACGCGCCACTCGCCGTTGATCTCGTCCTCATCGAACCGGACGAATCCGTCGTTCACGACGACGTGGCCGCGGCGGGCGGCGGGCCGGGTGCGGTGATCGAGGTACTCCTGCAGGGCTCGGGTGTAGAAGGCGCACTTGCCCGAGGAGAGGAACGCCTCGGCGGGCGTCATCGGGTACTCCTGGGGGCCCTTGCCGTCGGGCACCCGGGCCCGGGACTGGCGCACCGACTCGGGGGACCGATCCGGGCGCGAGAGGGCGTTGGCGAAGATCTTGTAGTAGCCGTTCTCGGGAGCACCTTCCCACGTCTCCTGAAACGGGTCGCCGATGCCGTTCGCGGTGGAGGCGAAGATCACCTGGCCGAGATCCTCGGTGGACGGGAGCAGGGATGCCAGGCGCGATCCTGCGTCCTCCCAGTGGGCGCCTTCGTCGAGGATCAGGAGGTTGGTGGTGTCGCCGCGGCCGGCGGTCGACGAGCTCGGCAGGCTCGTGATGCGCGAATCGCCATCGTCGTGGCGAATCGTGATCGTCTCGAGCGTGGGGTTCGGCGCGGGGAACGCCGCGCGCACCGCGGCGGGGAGGTTCGCGTAGAGCCACTGGATCCGGCGCCCGACCTTGCGGGCCTCGCGCTCGCCGATGGACACGATCGTCGTCTCGGAGTTCGGGTGGGAGAATGCGTACCAGAGCGCGAAGAGCGCCATCGCCCAGGTCACGCCGAGCTGGCGGGCTTTCAGCACGATGATCCGCCGGCGCTGGAGGGCTGCCAGGATCAGCTCGCGCTGGTGCGGCCAGAAATCGAAGGGGATCGGCTCGCCGGTGAGGATCTCCGAGCTGTCGTCCTCAGACGCCCTGGGCGCCACGATCTTGGTCATCGCCGCCAGGGCGAAGGGGTGCGACGCCGCCAGGTGGCCCGCGTGGAAGCCCTCGAGGTCGAAGGCGATGTCCTCCGCCTCGTGGAGGGTCACCCGAGGGGGTCGGTGTCGTCAGGCGACGAGAACGCGATCGCGGCCACGATGGCGACGACGATTACCGCCAGGAAGAAGATCCCGAAGATGGCGAGCGCGGTCACCATGACGGGAGTTTGCTCGCGTCCCGCTCAAGCGACGCGCGCTGGTGATCCCAGAGCGGGAAGGGGGAGCTCTCGACCTTGCCGTCCAGGGTGTGAAGGCGGTGCGGGCGCCTGATGCGCGCCGGCGCGCCGCAGGAAGAGCAGGTGCCCCATCCCGTCCCGTTCGGCGCCTGTCGCCCGTTCTCTGACGCCGCCATGCGCCACCACGTCTGGCTCATCTCAATCCTCCTCGTCGATCGTCTCGGCCACGAAGGACTCGAGCACGCGCTGGTCGGAGAACATGCGCGCCACCTGCTCGAGCATCTCCGCGGCGCCGTCCATCTGCCCCACCTGCACCGCGCGCCGCACATCCTCGCCGGTCATCGGCGTGGTGAGGATCTCGACCACCTTGCGGTCGCCGAAGGTATCGGGGTCCTCTGCCTTGAGCAGGATCTCGAGCAGCCGGTCGGAGTGCTTGCGTTCGTGCCCCACCTGCTCGCCGCGGTAGAAGATCGGCACCGTCCAGCCGTCGACCGCACGCCGCCGCGCCTCGGAGCGGTAGACCTCGATCCGCACCTTGCGCGCGATCGAATACGCCTTGGCGAAGTCGGGATCCTTCCTCTTGAGGCTCGCGATCGTCTGGAGGCTCAGACCGGAGAACTCGGCGGCTTCCTTGTCCTCGGACCCGGTGGCGATCGCCTCGAGGTAGGCATCCAGCCGTCCGGGGGTGGTCATCGTGCCGGGCATCTTGGAGAACCTCGGCACCACGGGGAGGCCCTTGGTCGGGCCCTTCTTCCCAGGTGCGGCGCGTCGGGTTGTGCTCACGCGCCGAAGATAGCGCGGGAGCCGCGCACCCGGTACACGGCTCCCGCTCCGGCCGGAGCTCTCCCGATGATCCCCCCGGCCATCTCGTCAGTCCGGGCGCCGGCGCGCCCTGGACAGGAGCCGGTGGTCCCACGCCGGCTCGATCTCGTGATCCCGCAGCCGCTCGAGCAGCCGCCGGCGCCGCTCGGCCTCGTGCTCGTCTTCGATCGGCTCGG